>NZ_JBJERV010000039.1:0-43017 GCF_051882455.1 Huintestinicola sp.
CGAAACTTTTACTATGACCTTATTTGTGCAACTTTTTTTATTTCTCCACTTTATCGACAAGCTAAGTGGGCTGCCGCAGTACAAGCTGCGGCAGCCCACAATAGTTATTATTTCAGATCGTAAAGTGATATCTCGCTTTCCTGGCGCTTGGGTCTGCCCATAAGCTCACGGATCGCGTCACGGGGGCTTGCTCCGTTATAAAGCACGTTGTAGCACTTTTCGGTAATGGGCAGGCATATCCCGCATTTTCTGGACAGCTCATATGCCGCCTTGGTGCAGAAATATCCTTCGACTGTTCCCACCTGCTTTACCGCTTCATCGGGGGAAACTCCCTGTCCGATAAGTATTCCCGCACGCCTGTTGCGGCTGTGCATACTGGTGCAGGTAACGATAAGGTCGCCCACTCCCGAAAGTCCCGCAAAGGTCTCCTGCCTGCCGCCCAGAGCCATTCCCAGACGGGATATCTCCCATATGCCTCTGGTCATAAGAGCCGCCTTTGTATTGTCACCAAAGCCCATTCCGTCGCATATGCCTGCGCAGAGGGCGATAACATTTTTAAGGGCTCCGCCTATCTCACAGCCGATAACATCATCGTTATTATAAATTCTGAGGGTGCTGTTTGACATTACGCTCTGGACATATTCCGCCTGCTCGGGTATTTCCGAAGCCGCTATGACGGTGGTAGGCATTCCGATAGCCACCTCCTCGGCATGGGAGGGTCCTGTGAGAACAACTATCTTCTTGCCCGTTTCCTCGAAAATTACCTGGCTTATGAATTTAAGTGAGCCGCCTTCAAGTCCCTTTCCCGTATTCACGAGAACGGTCTTTTCGTCGATAAAGGGAGCCGCCTCTTTTGCCACCGACCTTACGAAATTTACGGGTATCCCGAAAATTACCAGGTCCTTGCCCTTTACTTCGGAGATATCGTCGGTGAGCCTTATCTTTTCGCTTATCTTCACTCCGGGAAGCTTTGCCTTGTTTTCGCCGTCCCGTCTGATATCGTCAAGCTCGGTGCGGAATTTTGACCATACGGTAACATCATGTCCCATACCGTTCAGCATTACCGCAAGGCTGAGTCCGAAACCGCCTGAGCCGAGAACGAGTATATTTGCCTTATCCATTGACATATCCTCCTTGATTTATTTCACTTCGTCCGAGTCGTTCATAACGCCGGTATCCTTCTTCTTGCTGCCGAATTTATTCTCTGTGCCGTTTCTGAGACGCTGTATATTGGAGCGGTGCATATAGATAAGAAGTATGCTGGTGCAGAATACAAGCCCTGTGTGGAGAAGGGCTCTGGGCGCTCCCACATCATAGATAAAGAAATGAACGAAAAATGTGATGACGGGATAAACAGCCGCCGCAAGTATGGAGCCCAAGGAAACATACCCGGATATTGCTACCACAAGTGCAAAAAACGGGATAACGATGCAGAAGGTGACAGGGTCTATCACAAGCAGTATGGAGCAGGAAACAAGCACGCCCTTGCCGCCCTTGAAGCCGTAATAGAGGGGGAAGATGTGTCCGAGAATGGAGAAAAGTCCCGATATGTAGCCGATGGCGCGTCTGTCGATGAAATACACGCTGTCGAAATCGGCTCCGAGCAGAAGCTTTGCGATATATATGGAGACAAATGCGGCGATAACGCCCTTGGCAAGGTCTCCGATAAGGGTCATGAGTGCGGGTATCTTGCCGTAGCAGCGCAGGGTATTGGTAAGCCCTGCGTTTTTGCTGCCGTGCTCACGGATATCCTCGTGCTTTAAAAGCTTTACTGTTATGATGGCGCTGTTGCAGCTTCCGAGAAGATAGGAAATGACCGCAGTTATCAGCAATGTGACTATCAACATATATAATTTACCTCTTAAATTATTTTGTATCGCTGTTATCGCGTTCTCTGATAACAAAGCGGACGGGTGTGCCTGTAAGTCCGAAGGTCTGGCGTATCTGATTTTCGATATATCTCTGATAGGAGAAATGGAAAAGATCTGCACGGTTCACAAATACCACGAACGTAGGCGGTTTGGTGGAAGCCTGGGTCATATAGTATATCTTCAGCCTTCTGCCCTTGTCGGAGGGGGGCTGCACTCTTGTAGTGGCATAGGAAAGCACATCGTTGAGCATACCTGTGGTTATTCTCATACTGTTCTGAGAATTTACGCTGTTTATCAGGGGGTAAAGCTTGTCGATACGCTGACCTGTTTTTGCGGAAATGAAGATAAAGGGCACGTAGGACATAAAGCTGAATTTCTCTTTCAGCTCGTTTGTAAACTCGTCCATTGTGTTGGAGTCCTTTTCCACTGCGTCCCACTTGTTTACGGCAACGATACACGCCTTGCCCTGCTCGTGGGCATAGCCGGCTACCTTGGAATCCTGGTCCGTAAAGCCCACAAGTGCGTCGATAACGATAACGCATACATCGGAGCGGTCAACTGCCATATAGGCTCTGAGAACGCTGTAATGCTCTATCTTCTCTGTTACCTTGGACTTTCTTCTAATGCCTGCGGTGTCGATGAACACGTACTTGCCGTTTTCATTCTCGATGACGGTATCGGTCGCGTCACGGGTAGTGCCTGCGATATCCGAAACTATCACACGCTCCTCCCCTGCAATTCGGTTGATAAGAGAGGATTTTCCCACGTTGGGCTTGCCTATGACCGCCACCTTGATATATTCATCGTCATACTCATCGGTATCGTCTTCGGGGAAATACTTGAACACCTCGTCAAGAAGGTCTCCCGAGCCATGACCATGCTGTGCGGAAACGGCAAAGGGTTCTCCCACGCCTAAGTTGTAAAACTCGTAGAACTCGGGGGGCGGCTCTCCGATACTGTCGCACTTATTTACCGCAAGGATAACGGGCTTTCCGCTTTTCTGGAGCATTGAAGCCACTTCATAGTCATCTGCCGTAACGCCGCAGCGGATATCGGTGAGGAACACGATAACGTCTGCTTTTTCAATAGCAACCTGCGCCTGACGTCTCATCTGAGAGAGGATAATATCATCACTGGCAGGCTCGATACCTCCTGTATCGACTATCATAAATTCCCTGTTGCGCCACTCGCACTTTGAATAAATGCGGTCACGGGTAACGCCGGGAGTGTCCTCAACAATGGACAGGCGCTTGCCTGTGAGCTTGTTGAAAAGGGTGGATTTTCCCACGTTGGGGCGACCCACTATTGCAAGAATAGGCAGCATAATATTACCTTCCTTTCTTATCCAAATTAAAAATCTATCTTCCGAGAATGGCGTCAAGAAGCGAGCCGCCGTCATTTTCGGCAAAGCGGAGCTTAACGCCAAGCTTTGTTTCCACATCTGAAATTGTCAGGTCATCAAGGAACAGGTCTCCGTCATGGATAATCATTGACTTTGACAGAAGAAGCTCTGTTCCCAGCTCTTTGCCCTCAAGCTGGGAAATGATATCCCCCGCCGTGAGAAGCCCTGTGACGGTTATTGTTTCTCCGAAAAAGTAATTTATTATCTTATAAACTCTGCACCGCAGACCGAATTTTTTCTCGGCTGCACGTGCAAGCTCCGATATCATATCAAAGGGTGCCGCACCTGTGGCAATGGATATGTCACGCCGGATATTTTCATCTTTTTCAGCTTCAAGAGCGGCAAAAAATTCATCGTAAAGGGAGCGCATCATTCCCACGCCGTTCTCATACTGAGGATACTCCTCGTAAAGATCCGCTTCGGGAAGCGGACGCTCTGCTTTAAGGTAAAACTCGTCCGAGGGGAAAACAAGACGGGTGCCGTATTCACGTAAAAATTTCTGCTGAAACTCCTCTATCAAATCAATTGCCCTTCCTGCGCCCTCTTTGTCAAACATTGTAAGGGGGTAAAGTCCCTCCCTGAATTTGGTAAGTCCCACGGGCACAATTGCCACGCTGCTCACATTGGGCATAAGATCTCCCAGGTCTGTAAGGGTCCTGCGAAGCTCGTCGCCGTCATTCAGCCCCGGACAAAGGACTATCTGGCAGTTCATTGATATGCCTGCCTCGGAAAGCTGGCGGAGATAGTCTATCTTCTCCCCTGCAAAGCGGTTGTTCATCATTTTGCAGCGAAGCTCGGGATTGGTGGTATGAACGGAAATGTTGATATTCAGCTTCATTTCGATAATGCGGTCTATGTCCTCCTGCTTTAAATTGGTAAGAGTGACATAATTTCCCTGCAAAAATGACAAACGGGCGTCGTCGTCCTTGAAATACAGGGTCTCTCTCATTCCTTCGGGCATCTGGTCGATAAAGCAGAAAACGCATTTGTTGCAGCAGCTTTGCTTTTTGTCCATAAGGAAGGTATTAAATTCCAGACCGATATCGTCATACTCGCTCTTGCGTATTTTAAGCATAAGGTGTTTTTTGTCGCGCTTTAAGAGCAGTGTAACGGTATTTTCCGAGGAATAGTACATATAATCAAGCACGTCGGATATCCTATGACCGTTTATGGCTTCAAGGATATCGCCGCATTTTATCCCGCATTTGGCAGCAGGTGAATTGGCTGTTACGCCCGTAATTTCAGCAGACATAGTACCTCCGCATAGTTTCACTTTAAGAAAAAAGCAGAGAAGGATCGCTCCTGCTCTGCTTTTTGAGGAAACATGATCACGCTTCCTTCTTAATTACCTCAACGCCCTTGTAATATCCGCAGTTCTTGCAAACCTTGTGAGGAGCGGTAAGCTCGCCGCAGTGTGAGCATCTTGAAAAAGCGGGGGTGTCCAGCTTCCAGACAGCGGAACGTCTCTTGTCACGTCTTGCCTTGGATACTTTTCTCTTTGGTACTGCCATTATTCAGCACCTCCTTAACATTTAAGATAATCAAATTCCTGACAGCTTGATCTGACCTGACATATTTGCGAATATGTCAAATGTCCCTCAAGCATTTCTGTTATTCACAGTTACAGTCGGAAATGTTCAGATCGGCGCCGCACTTCGGACACAATCCCTTGCAGTCCTCCCTGCAGAGCAGCTTTGTCGGCATCTGCAGCAGAATGTCATTAACTGCAAGCTCGTCCAGATCAAGCTTGTCATTTTCGGTCACTACATACTCGTCATTATCGCTGTTAAGGCTCCTGACAAGAATATGCTCGAAATCAAATGACCTGCTTCGTTCAAACCTGCTGAGACATCTGTCACATTCGGCGCTTATTGTAAACTCGGCGGTGTAGCTGAGTGTTACCACACCTGCACGGTTATACACCGCGCCTTTCAGACTAACAGGACCGATAAAGCTATAACCATGTATTTCATCCAGCCTTTCACGGGAAACCTCAGAACATATGTCGAGCTTTTCGCCCGTGATCTCATAAAGCTGCTTTAAGCCTATAACCATAATACGCTCCTGCACCAACACACAAGCTATATTATATCATATTAAAAAAGATATGTCAATAGCCTGCAAAAATTTTTTTCAGAAAATTACTTGACAGCGTACTTTGTAACGCTCTCGGGAAGGTCTGCCTTGTCAGCGGATACTGTAAATACAACATTTACATCGTTTCCTGTGAGCTTGTCGATCTTTGCGAGGAGTGCGCCCAGAGCCTCGTAATCTGCTCCGCCGATCTTGAGGATAGAATCTACAAAGATATCCTTGATATCATAGTTTCCTGCAAGGAGACCTGCAACGAGACCGAAGAATGCCTCAAAGGAATAGATGCAGTTAACGTCGGTGTCAACAATTCTTACGCTGTGACCGATATCGTATCTGAGCTTGTCGCTCTTATCAATGCAGACAACATAGCCGTCGGTGTTCTGGGAAGCTGCATTGATCATATCAATGAGTATCTTAGTCTTACCTGAGCCCTTATTACCTGTAATAATCTTTACCATAATAACTCCAATCTCAGCGGCGGAAAATTATTTTGCGGAATATCGGTGCAAGACCCCCGGAGCGCCGCTGTGCAGCTCCGGGTGCTGACGAAATTACGTCAAAGCGCCGTATTCCATATATCATCACCCTTATAAGGGTTGAAGCCTGTCTTATCTGCCAAGCTTTGCTTCAAGAGCAGATCTCTGATCCTCATAGCCGGGCTTTCCGAGAAGCGCGAACATATTCTTCTTGTAGCTCTCAACGCCGGGCTGATTAAAGGGATTGATGCCCAGCATATAGCCGCTTACGGCACAAGCCTTCTCAAAGAAGTATACCATATATCCGAAGCTCTTTTCGGTAGTATCCTCAAGCTCGAGAACGATGTTGGGAACGCCGCCCTCGGTGTGTGCGAGGATAGTTCCCTCAAATGCGCATCTGTTTACAACGGACATATTCTGATTTGTGAGGAAGTTCAGACCGTCAAGGTTCTGAGCGTCGTCCTCGAGGAAGAAGTCCTGCTTGGGCTTCTTGATGTCAACAACGGTCTCAAACATTACTCTTGAGCCGTCCTGAATGAACTGACCCATAGAGTGAAGGTCGGTGGAGAAGATGCAGGAGGAGGGATAAATGCCCCTGTTGTCCTTGCCCTCGCTCTCGCCGAAGAGCTGCTTGAACCATTCTGCCATCATTGCAAAGGAGGGGTCGTAAGCCTCGAGTATCTCGATGGACTTGCCCTTTCTGTAAAGGATATTTCTGATAGCTGCGTATTTGTAGCAGTCGTTATTGTCAAAGCCTGCTTTGAGCTCCTCTCTTGCCTGAGCTGCGCCTGCCATTACAGCGTCGATATCGCAGCCTGAAACGGCGATGGGAAGAAGTCCGACAGCGGTGAGAACGGAATATCTGCCTCCTACATCATCGGCAATAACGAAGGTCTCATAGCCCTCCTTGTCGGAAAGCTCCTTGAGGGTCCCTCTTGCCTTGTCGGTGGTGGCGAAGATCCTTTCCTTTGCGCCGTCCTTGCCGTACTTCTTTTCGACCAGATCTCTGAATACTCTGAATGCAAGCGCAGGCTCGGTAGTTGTTCCCGACTTGGAAATAACGTTTACCGAGAGATCCTTGCCCTCGCAGATGGAAAGTATCTCATTGAGGTATGTGGGGGAAATGTTGTTGCCCACATAGTAGATGTCGGGGGTATCCTTTTTAAGGTTATTGTAAAGGGGCGACTTCATAAGCTCAATAGCTGCTCTTGCGCCCAGATAGGAACCGCCGATGCCGATAACGATAAGGATATCGGAATTGGACTGTATCTTCTTTGCGGCAGCCTTGATCCTTGCAAACTCGTCCTTGTCATAGTTCACGGGGAGGTCGAGCCAGCCCAGGAAGTCATTTCCTGCGCCTGTTCTTTCCTCAAGGGTCTTTGCCGCAAGCTCTGCCTGAGCCTTGACAGCTTCCATCTCGTGAGGAGCGATATAGCTTTCAAGATATTTGGTATTAAGTTTAAAAGGTGCCATTTTTTGTATCCTCCTAAAATTTCACATTTCTCTCCAAATGTGACAATCAATCCATATACAAATATTATATTACTATATTTTCAGAGAATTTGCAAGATTTTTTGGAAACATTAACTCAATAATCGCAAAATTAGTTGATTTAACTAAAATTGAACGATATATTTCAGCATATCTGACAACGTATTTAGAATACTTTTTTTCGGGATATCCTCAGCCGCTTTCAGCTCCACGGTCTTTAAAAGCCTGTCTTTGCAGTAAAATCTAAGCTCCCCTATCTTGTCTCCCCGACTGACTGGAGCGTACACATATGACGGCAGTATGATACGTGCCTCCACATCGCCTTCCGAGCCCTTGCTTATCAGAGCATTCCCCGTCTGCCTTGCAGATATGGCTGCTTCCGTATCGCAGCCGTTTTTTACCCTGACCGCATCGGGCATTTCTTCGGGTATTTCGAGGGGTATGACCGTATATCCCCCGAAGCCGGTGTCAAGAAGCTCCTTTGCAAGCCCCAGAGCTCTGTCCTCGTCCCTGCAGTCCATTACGGCGCAGACAAGGGTAAAGCCGTCGCGGCAGGCTCCCTCGGCGGCAAAATATCCCGAGGAGGGCCCTGTGCCGCATTTAAAGCCCACGGAGCCTTTGTATCTGTGTCCCATGGGATTTGAGGTAACAAGCTGGACCTTTCCGTCCTTTATCTCCTCAAGCCTTGTGACAAACATTTCCGTCAGCTCCTCATGCTTTGACAGCTCGCAGAGGAGCAGAGCGGCGTCATAGGCTGTGGTGTGCTGCAGCTCGTCATTGTAATAGCCCGTACATTCGGTAAAAAGGGTGTCTTTCATACCAAGCTCAGCTGCCCTGGCGTTCATAAGCTCTGTGAATTTCTCCTCGGAGCCGCCGATCTTTTCGGCAATAACGCAGGCGGCGTCGTTGGCATTTCCGATAATGACTCCTTTGAGGAGCTCCGACATTGTAGATCTTTCTCCCGGCATGAGCCATATCTGGGCGCCCTGCTTGGAATTGGCATTCTCGCTTGCTGAAAGCACCATATCAAGGTCAAGCTCTCCCCTGTCCATCGCTTCCGCCGCCAGCAGGACGGTCATAAGCTTATTGAATGACCCCATTTTCACAGGCACATCGCCGTTTTTCTCACGTATGACCGTCTTTGTATCGGGCTCCATAAGGACGTAGCTCTCCGTAAAATCCGAAGGCTTATCCTCCGCGGATATCCCCGATGTGCAGTTAATTATCATTATGGCACTGATAAATATTGCAGAAAATTTTATAAATGCTTTTTTCATTCTATCACCCGTACATTTTATGCCGCAGACGGGATAATTAGGACAAACATAAAGCATAAGAAAACGGCTGCCCCGAAATAACGGAACAGCCGCCTTGAACCTATTTAGCTTCAAGCCTGTTTATCAGATCATTCTACAATGAACTGCTTGATGTTCTCAAAGAACTCGGAAGCGTCATCGGTGTGTGCCTCAAGAGAGATGGGCTTTGAAAGATCGAGGCTGAAAATACCCATAATAGACTTAGCGTCAACAGCGTATCTTCCGGAAAGAAGATCAACGTCATAATCGCACAGAGAAACCTCGGAAACAAAGTTCTTGACATCATTGATAGTTGCAAGCATAATAGTAGTCTTTTTCATAACGACCCATCCTTTCATGGTGTTCATTAAATTAGGTTATTCCCTGAGAAACCGCCTGATTTGTCTTTCTTGCAGTTTCCTTAGTATTAAGAATAGCAGTTTTTTCCGATTAAGTCAAGAGGATTTGCAATTTTTTTTATTTTATTGTATAATAGCATATAGTTAAAAAAAACTGAAAGGTTTTCAGTGTACATTTTGCACAAGTTTTTACGGAGGATTTTATGTATATTCACTTTATCACCTTCGGCTGCAAGGTCAACACATACGAAACTGCCTGTATGACAGCCGCTTTCGAAGCCGAAGGTTTTACGCCGACTGTCGAAAAAAAGCTTGCGGATATTTTTGTCATAAACTCCTGCACAGTCACCTCCGAAAGCGACAGCAAGCTCAGGCAGACACTCCGGGGGCTCAGACGCGATCACCCGAATGCGGTCATAGTTTTAACAGGCTGCTTTCCCCAGGCATTTCCCGAGGAAGCCGCTGCCGAAGGCTGCGCCGATATCGTGACCGGCACCAAAAACAGGAGCGATATCGTCAGACTCGTAAAGGAATATCTTGAGGACAGAAAAAGGGTATGCTCCGTTGCCCCCTACTCCCCTCACGACAGCTTCGAGGCAATGTCCGCCGAACATCTTGAGGGGCATACCCGTGCATTTATGAAAATTCAGGACGGCTGCAACGCCTTCTGCACATACTGCATTATCCCCTATTCAAGAGGCAGGATAAGGTCTAAGCCGCTTAGTGACATTGTTTCCGAGGCAAAAAGGCTTGCCGCAAACGGCTACAGGGAAATTGTCCTTGTGGGGATAAATCTGGCGTTTTACGGCGCGGAGCTTGGTATAGGGCTCGCGGACGCTGTTGAAGCAATAAGCGGTATAAAGGGCATTGACAGGATAAGGCTCGGTTCTCTTGAGCCCGAAAAGATGACCAATGATGTCCTTAACAGGCTGGCAGCTGTGCCCGAATTTTGTCCCTCATTCCATCTGTCACTGCAGAGCGGCTGCGACAGGACGCTAAAGGCAATGAACAGGCGCTATACAGCAGATGAATACGCCGCACTTGTACAGCGCATACGGAGCATTTTCCCCGACTGCGGCATTACTGCGGACGTTATGGCGGGCTTTCCCGGAGAGACCGAGGAGGATCACAGGGAGTCGGTGGAATTTATAAGGAAAATCGGCTTTTCAGATATCCACGTGTTCCCCTATTCCCGAAGGAAGGGCACTAAGGCTGACCTTATGGAGGGTCAGGTTCAAAGTGACATAAAAAAGCGCAGAGCAAGGGAGCTTGCCAGCGCGGGAGCCGAATGTCGGAGAAAATTCCTGCAAAGCCTTGTGGGAAAAGAGTTTCCCGTGCTTTTTGAAAGGGAAAAATCCGACGGCGTTCATCACGGATATGCTCCGAATTACGCCCATATAAAAATTTTAACAAAAAATTCAGAAAAAAGTTTGCGTAAAATGATTTTTTATGTTAAAATAGATAAGATAGGAGATAATTGCTGTTTCGGTGAAATTATTCAGAACGGCGGCGATCTCGACACCAACATACAATAAAGGGGAGTATTTTACTTATGCCAGTTTACCGAATTTATGTTGAAAAGAAACCTGAATTTGCCGCTTCGGCAAAAACGCTTCTTTCGGATGTGAAAACAGCCCTCAGACTGGATTCCCTCCGCTCGCTGCGTGTTCTGAACCGCTACGACGCTGAGAATATTTCCGAGGAAAACTTTGACTACGCGGCAGGAAACGTATTCTCCGAGCCTGCGGTAGACGTTACCTACAGAACGCTGCCCGAGCTTGCTCCCGATGAGAGAGTTTTCGCTGTTGAATATCTCCCCGGTCAGTTCGACCAGAGAGCCGACTCCTGCGAGCAGTGTATCCAGATACTTACTCAGGGCGAACGCTGCAAGGTGCGCAATGCCCGCGTTTATATCACCAAGGGCATTATCTCGGACGATGAATTTGAGGCTCTGAAAAAATATATCATCAACCCTGTGGAGAGCCGCGAGGCTTCCCTTGCAGAGGTGGACACACTCGCCGTAAAGTATGATATCCCCGAGTCTGTCGAGACCCTCACAGGCTTTATAACCATGGACGACCTGGGTCTTGCGGATTTTGTCACCAAGTACAGACTTGCTATGGATTTTGACGATCTCAAGTTCTGTCAGAGCTATTTCCGCGACACCGAAAAGCGCGACCCCACCATTACCGAGATACGTATGATAGACACTTACTGGTCCGACCACTGCCGTCATACCACATTCTCTACCATTATCGACAACGCAAATATCGACGCTGATTATATCAGAAAGACCTACAACGAATACATCGACGCAAGAAAAGAGCTGGGCAGAGAGGACAAGCCCATCACTCTGATGGACATTGCCACCATCGCCGCAAAGAAGCTGAAAAAGGACGGCATACTCAAGGACCTTGACGAGTCCGAGGAGATAAATGCTTGTTCCGTAAAGATAAAGGTGGACGTGGACGGAGAGCTGCAGGACTGGCTCCTTATGTTCAAGAACGAGACCCATAACCACCCCACCGAGATAGAGCCCTTCGGCGGTGCGGCTACCTGTCTTGGCGGCGCTATCAGAGATCCCCTTTCGGGACGTTCCTATGTATATCAGGCAATGCGTGTAACAGGCGCATCAAATCCCCTTGTTCCCGTTGAGGACACCATTCACGGAAAGCTCCCTCAGAGAAAGATAACCGTGGGCGCCGCAAACGGCTACAGCTCCTACGGAAATCAGATAGGTCTTGCCACAGGTCACGTTTCCGAGGTATATCACCCCGGCTATGTGGCTAAGAGACTTGAGATAGGCGCTGTTGTAGGCGCTGCTCCCGTGGAAAATGTTATTAGAGAAACTCCCGAGCCCGGCGATGTGATCATTCTTCTCGGCGGACGTACGGGACGTGACGGCTGCGGCGGCGCAACAGGCTCCTCCAAGTCCCACACAGAGCAGTCTCTCGAAAGCTGCGGCGCGGAAGTACAGAAGGGTAATCCTCCCGAGGAAAGAAAGCTCCAGAGGCTTTTCAGAGACCCTGAGGTCACTCATATGATAAGACGCTGCAACGACTTCGGCGCAGGCGGCGTTTCCGTTGCCATAGGCGAGCTTACCGACGGTCTTATCATCGACCTGAATGCCGTTCCCAAGAAGTATGACGGTCTTGACGGAACCGAGCTTGCTATTTCCGAAAGCCAGGAAAGAATGGCTGTTGTTGTAAGAAAGTCCGATATGAAGAAATTTATGGCTGCTGCCGCTAAGGAGAACCTTGAGGCGACAAAGGTTGCGGACGTTACTGAGGAACCCCGTCTCAGAATGAAGTGGAACGGCAAGGTCATTGTGGATCTTTCAAGAGAGTTCTTAAATTCAAACGGCGCTGAGAAGCATACAAGTGTCCAGGTACATCTTCCTGTTACCTTACAGCCCAAGTCCTACACCGACTGCCCCGACAGCTGGTATACACTTATGACAAACCTCAACATATGCTCTCAGAAGGGTCTTGTTGAGCGCTTCGACTCCACCATCGGCGCAGGAACCGTTTTAATGCCCTACGGCGGCAAATATCAGCTCACTCCAACTCAGGCAATGGCTGCAAAGATACCTGTTCTCAAGGGTCAGACTACCACCTGCTCGATCATGGGCTGGGGATATAACCCTTACGTAAGCGACAAGAGCCCTTATCACGGCGCTATCGCAGCTGTTATCGAGTCTATCTCAAAGGTCATCGCCGCAGGCGGAAGCTACAAGAACTGCTGGCTCACCTTCCAGGAATATTTCGAGAGAACTCAGAATAATCCCACCAGATGGGGCAAGCCCTTCGCCGCTCTCCTCGGCGCATACAAGGCTCAGATAGAGCTGGGCTGCGGCGCTATCGGCGGAAAGGATTCCATGTCGGGTACATTCGAGAATATCGATGTTCCCGCTACCCTCGTTTCCTTTGCAGTTTCCACCGCAAGCAGCAAGAAGATAATCTCCCCCGAATTCAAGAAGGCAGGAAACAAGGTAATTTACATCACTCCCGATTACGATGAGAACGGTCTGCCCAAGTGGGACAGCGTAAGAAGCGTATTCGAGCGTGTTGAGGCTCTTATCGCAGAGGGCAAGGCTCTCTCCGTATGGTCAGTAGGCTTCGGAGGCATTGCCGAGGCTGTTGCAAAGATGTCCCTCGGAAACAGAGTGGGCTTCAAGTTTGAAAAGAAGATAGATGAAAATCTTATGTTCTATTCAAGATACGGCTCATTCGTTATCGAGCTCGACGGCGACCCCTTCACCGCCGAAAAGGTCATCGGCACAACTACCGACTCCTATACCATCGACTGCCGTGACTATGTCATTGATATGGCAGACCTGCAGAAGGCATGGGAGGACAAGCTTGAGCCCGTATTCCCCTGCAACATCAAGAATGAGAGCAAGCCAGCAAAGATTTACACCTACACCTCTCACGACACCGTTCAGCACGCTTCCTCCTTTGCAAAGCCCAAGGTGCTTATCCCCGTATTCCCCGGCACAAACTGCGAGTATGATACCGCACGTGTATTTGAGAGAGCGGGCGCTGTTCCCGAGATAGTTGTAATCAAAAATCTTTCCGCTTCCGCACTTGAGGACAGCGTAAAATACGTTCAGAAGGCTATCAAGAAATCTCAGATAATTATGATACCCGGCGGCTTCTCGGGCGGTGACGAGCCTGACGGTTCGGGCAAGTTCATCACAGCATTCTTCCGCAATCCCTCCATCAAGGAGGCTGTTACCGACCTTCTCGATAACAGAGACGGTCTTATGCTTGGTATATGCAACGGCTTCCAGGCTCTTATCAAGCTGGGTCTGGTGCCCTTCGGCAAAATAGTTGATATGGAGGACAATTCCCCTACCCTCACATTCAACACCATTGCCCGTCACCAGTCTATGATGGTTTCCACAAGGATAGCTTCCAACAAGTCTCCCTGGCTTGCAGGCTGCGAGGTGGGCGATATCCACAAGATCGCCATCTCTCACGGCGAAGGACGCTTCATCGCTTCTCCCGAGCTTATCAAGCAGCTTGCGGATAACGGTCAGATAGCTACTCAGTACGTTGATCTTGACGGTGCGCCTTCTATGGATATCCGCTTCAATCCCAACAACTCCTTTGACGCTATCGAGGGTATCACATCTCCCGACGGTCGTGTTCTCGGAAAGATGGGTCACAGCGAGCGTATCGGCACAGACATCTGCAAGAACGTTCCCGGCAACAAGGACCAGAAGATATTTGAAAGCGGCGTGGCTTATTTCAAATAATTAACTGCCATAAATACGAACTGCCTGCACGGTTTTGAGCTGTGCAGGCAGTTTTTTTGATATGAAATAAATATGCCGCAGAATTTTTTCTCTGCGGCATATTGTGAATTATTTCTCATTGTGCTTCTTATAATATATCTCCGATATCTTTTTCTGATACCTTGCCTCCGCCTTGTTCTTTATCGCCCTTGCACCCCTGCCTGCAAGCTTTGTAAGCATAAACAGTGCGTAGACCAGCGATATGGCAGGTATTATCATCAGGTACGGAACGGGCGCCGCCGCAAGCCTTGCGGAAAGCTCGGCGCTTCTCAGGCGGTTTTCATACCAGGGCAGAGCCATTTTCGTTTTTATCATTACGCTTTCGGATATCTCAGACCTGCCCTTTATAAGCTTTATAAGCCCGAAGCGTCCGCTCTGGTCAACTACCATAGCGTTCTCACCTGCGGGATTTATCTCATTTATAACAGTGTACGCATAGTCCTTCACCACATTTGGGAGACAAGCCTCATAGGTCGTGAGGGCAGTGGCTTCGTTCATGGCTTTCAGTGACTCGAAGGGCATATACGCTCTGGGGATATTGCCGTAAGCCGCCTTGTCAGCCTTGCTGTCGGGCGACTCCACCACTCCCGCTACATAAAAGACCTTGTTTCCGATATTTACGGGCATACCTACCGTATCCATAGAGCCGAAAAGCTGCCAGGAGCATTCCCTGTCAAGTATTATCCTGTCAATATTGATGTCGTCCTCGGTATAGTAGCTGCCGCTCATAAGCTTTTCGGGGTGGAAAATGAAATAGTCTCCGAAGGTCCCCGTGACCTCAGCTGTGCAGCTGCCAAGCTTTCCCGTCATTGACAGAGAGCTTTCGCCGCCGGCACAGTCTATCCACAGCCTGCCCCCGGGATTATCCTTATCGGCAGTCACAGAAGCTTCTTTAAGCTTTTCCTCCACAGATTGTCTCAGCGAATAAACGCCTAAAACATCAAGAGCGCTATCCGTGGGAAGAAACAGGGATATCTGCGAGTAGCTGTATTTTTCCCCGTCCCACGCCTGCTTTGCGCTGTCAGAGGAATACTCGTTTTTAAGCGAGACCGTTTTTCCTGTCAGAAATCCTGCCGTGATAAGCAGTACGCCGTTTACAGCGGCAAGGATAATATTGATTTTTTTCAGCCTGCTCATAAGTCCTCCATCACTCTGCGGGACGAACCTGCTCGCCTGCGGAAATAGGCTTTGTAGATGTGGTGATAACAAATTCGCTGCCCGAAAGACCGTTCACAGCCGAATTGTTATCGTCCTTCACGATTACCTCCACATCGTATCTCACAGCCTTGTAGCGGTTTCCGAGAGGACTGCTCTTTGCCTCCATAACGAGGACGAATTTACCGTTGGAATCCTCTCTAACAGCCGAATTGGGAACAACTGCGCTGTAGCTCTGTCCCTTGCTTCCCATAGAAAGTGTAATGGTCTGACCTGTGGAAATATCCGAACCGGATACCTTGAAAACAAGGATCTTCTGCGACTGAGGATTTGAGGTATCGGGACGTATCTCCGAAAGCTCTGCGGAGAAATTGTCTCCCCAGTACCAGCTTGTTATCTCAGCCTTATCGCCCACCCTGACCTTTTTCGCCTGCTCGGTCTTTACGGCAAATTCCACCACATAGCCCATATCGGATACATTGATGACGGCAGCTACAGTTCCTGCCTCCGCCTTGCTTCCCGCAGTCACGGAAATGCTCTCCACAACACCGCCCATTTTTGCCTTTACAACAGCGTCATAGGAACTGCCCTTCAGCTTCTCCACCTTTTCCTTCTGCTGCTCGATAGCCTTTGCCTTTGCCTCAAGGTCAAGCTTTGCTGTCTCGTTCTCCACGTTTGAAGATGACTGCTTCACCTCAAGATCGGCTCTCAGCTTTGCTATCTCGTCTTCCTTTTCGGTGATCTTGGCTGTAAGCTGCGCCGCAGACAGAAGTCCCTGAGCCTCCGCCTCGGACTTATCCTCCTCAGCCGCAGCCATTCTGTCGGAAGCAGCAAAGAGCTTGTCATTTATCTCGTCAAGCTTTGCCTTTATCTCAAGCTTTACTGCTCTGGTGACCTCGCTCAGCTTATCCTTTGCGTCTGTAAGCTTGTTCTGCGCTTTCTTTGAGGCATCCTCAGCATTTTTGAGCTTTGTCTTGGAAACAGAGCTGGTCGATGCCTTTGCCATAAGATTTGAAAGCTCTCTTTCCAGCTTGTTTATCTCAATTTTCTGTGAGTCGATCTGCAGAGTAATGGCAGAGGTGTCCTCATCGGGCTTGAGATTGTAAAGAGAGATGTAATACTCGTTAAGAAGATTTCTTGCTGACTCTATCTCAGCCTGCTTTGATGTGATAGCTTCATTGTAATCTGTATCGTCGCCGATATCCTTCACAAGATCGTCATATGTATTTTTTGCCTTTTCCGCCTTTTTCTCGGCATCTGCAACGCTGTCCTTTGCGGCTCTCATACGGTCATAATACTCACCCGTAAGGTCAAGCATATCATCGGTATCAACGGAAGCAAGAGCGGCGTTCAGTTCCTCCTTTTCTCTCGTAAGCTTATCCGAAAGCGCCTTTGCCTCCTTATACTCTGCCGAAGCCACGCTCAGAGCGTCAGTACCGCTTTGTGCCGATGTAAGCTGACTTTTGAGCTTCTTCAGCTCGTCCTCTGCGCGGGAAATTGTAAGATAATCGGTCTCATAGCCCGAACCCGCCGCAAGAGTAAGCTCGGCTTTTTTGTACTCAAGCTCAAGTGAGTCGAGAGTATTCTGAGCCTCCGTAAGCTCTGCTGAATCCTCGTCGGCAAGCTCAAAGAGAACATCTCCTGCATTTACAGTCTGTCCCGTTTTTACAGCCACGCTCTTTATCTCTCTTGTTTCCTCAAACTTTACCTCATAGCTCTCGGCAGCCTCCACTGTACCGCTTCCCCGTATCTGCTCGGAAATAGTGCCCTGATTAACATAAACAGCAGACACCTGCGGCAGGGAGTAATTCATGATCGTATTTGAGAAAAAGGTCAGCACCAGGAGCACCGCCAGAAAAATTATGGCAATATTCTTGATGATCTCCTTTCTGGGTGTTCTTTCGTTGTTCATAATCGTTATATCCTTTCTTACCCTTTAATTCCGCCGGAATATGTAATGCCCTCCACCAGATATTCCTCGCCGTAGAGGAACATCAGCAGTGACGGGGTCATATAGATAACAGCCACCGCAAAGGCAAGTCCCGTATCACCCGTATTTATCTTCGACAGGAAGATGGAAAGGGGGTGCATCTGCTCGTCATTCAAAAGAATAAGGGGCTGCTCGACCATATTCCAGTAGTCGATAAACACCAGCATAAGCACCGAGAAAACAGCGCTCCGCACCATCGGGAAGCATATATTCGTAAATATCTGCAGTTCGCTTGCCCCGTCCAGCATTGCCGCTTCGAAATATGTTTTCGGTATCCTCTTCATCGCCTTTGTCAGCAGGAATACCGCAAAGGGCGAGAAAATTCCGGGAAGTATTATCGCCCATCTCGTGTTTAAAAGTCCCAGCTTATCGGCAACAAGGTAATTGGGCACCAGCGTTACCTGATAAGGCATAAGCATGAGCACGATGTAGAAAAAGAAGAGTATTTCCTTCAGTTTCCCCGTAAGTCTGGCAAAGCCGTAGGAGGCAAACAGCGCCACCGCAGTCTGGAATATGACCACAGGCACCGTAAGTATCACCGAGTTCCAGAATTTCAGCAGATAATCGGGCGTCTTGAAAAGCACCGAAAAATACTGGCTGAAGCTTACGATATCGGGGATAAACTTGAGATTTACCTTTTCCGAGATAAATGTCTTGCTGCCGCCGCTCACAGATGAGAATACCACGCCGTAATTTGCGTTTATCTCCGACTGAGCCATAAAGGAATTGGTTATGGTAAGCACCGTCGGCAGGAGAAATATCACCGAAGCCACAGCCGCAAACAGGGTCATTACCGCAAGGAGGAGCTTCTCAGCGGTTTTCTGGGGAGAACGTATCCTTTTCATTCCTCAACGTCACCCCCGAACTTGTTTTCCGCAATAAACATTGCGCCGATAATTACCACCATAACAAGGGACATTATCATTGCCGCCGCCGACAGCTTCTGATAATCGAGAGACCTGAAGGTGTTATTCATAAAATGCTGGAGCAGGTAGAGATCCTCAAAGGGATAATCCCCCGTCAGCAGATAAACCTCTCTGAAAAGCTTGAAGGAATTTATGAGGGACAGGATAGTCACAAAGAGAATTGTGGGAGATAAATATCTGAGCTTAATGTGGAGCAGCCTGTAAAGCCTGCCTGCTCCCTCAAGCTCCGCCACCTCAAGAAGGTCCTTAGGGATATTATTGAGCGCCGCCAGAAACAGTATCATATTATATCCCAGATTTTTCCATAAAAACAGCAGGACCACAACTATCATACATTTGCTTGATTTCATCCAGTCCACAGGAGCCGCCTGAAACCATTCCCCAAGCACCGCATTGAGGGTACCGTGATAGTGGAAGACCACCTGCCATATGAGCACCACCGAAGCCACGGGGACCATCATCGGGCAGAGGAAAAATGTCCTGAACAGGCTCTTGCAGGGTATTTTCGAGTCCAGAAGAGAAGCAAGTCCCAATGACAATACCACCGCCAGCGGCACCGCCACAGCCGACAGCAGCAAAGTGTTCTTAGCCGCCGTAAGAAATGCGTTATTCTTAAAAAGTATCTCGTAATTCTTAAAGAATACAAACTCCTTGTTTATGGGATTGTCGAGAAACGAGTACCAGATGATTATGATAAACGGGATTATAAAGAAAACCGAAACGCCAAGAAAGCTCGGAAGCAATGACAGCCTTGCAAAAACCGTATTGGTGTCCGTAAGCTTTGACGGTCTGATCTTCTCCTCCCTTATTTTCTTTTTCATATGTACAGTGCCTTCCTTTTGTCAGAAAATGGTATATTTTTCTGGAGACATCGCTCCATAATCTCATTATAGCCTATATGCAGAAAAAATGCTATAGCTGTACCAAACTGTAATCAAATCTTAACCATTTATGTCATTTGTAAAAAATCCGTTGCCGCCGCTGTCAAAATATGCTATAATGTGAATATAAAGCCAAAAGGAGACCGAAAAAAATGACCGATCTCAGCAGAATTTATATGCCCATAACCGCCGACCCATTTGAGAAAAGTGACAGCTATACCGAAATAATGCCCTCTGCTCCCCTGAGTCCCTATATCCGCTGCTTCTGGGGAACAAAACGCCCGGTAAATCAAAAGTCCCGGGGAATTGTTATCCCCGACACCTGTATGGATATAATTTTTCATTTTTACGAAAACCGCAGCACAAGCTTTTTCTGTCACATAGATGAGACGGCACATTCCCCCTCGAGTAACTCAGATACTGCAGAATATTCCACATTTGCAGTCCGCTTTTACCCCTGGTCAGCTGCCGCATTTGCGGAATATCCCGATATGAGCGTACCCACCGACCGCCCCGAGGATATTTTCCCGAAGCTCACCCGAAGGCTTTATGAAGCGGTCTCACGGGAAACCACCCTTACGGGACGTTCAAAAGCTGCCGAGGCTGTGCTGTATGACTCCCTCATACCCGAAAATCAAAGCAGCGATGTAATGAACGCCCTTTATCTGGCAATTATTTCGGGCGGCAATGTAAAAATATCCGACCTTGCCGCCTACACAGCCATTTCACCCAGAACTCTCCAAAGAAAATTTGCCGTTCAGACGGGAATTTCGCCCAAGACCCTGTGTGAGCTTGTCAGATACCAGCTTCTATGGCAGGAAACAGCCTTGGGAACGGGAATATCCATACTTGACGCTGTGGAAAAATACGGCTATTACGACCAGTCCCATTTGCTGGGCGATTTCAGAAAGCGTCACCTTATGACCCCTGCGGAAGCTGTAAAAAATCTTCACCGAAGGTAATATAATGTCGCATTTTTCCAATACAAATCCCGGAGCTTGCAGTATAATAAAAGAAAACCGGAAAGGAATGTCAGAATATGGTCCATCTCGTTTATTGCGACGATAAAGAAAAGGTGCTGAGCAAAATTATGAGCGGCACAAAAACAATGATCATCCGCAGTGCCGCAGGGCGGAAGATACCTCACAGCAGGGTATCTGAAAATGAGACCCTTTACTTTATGGAAAAGGGTTCGGCAAAAATATCCGCCAAAGCAAGAGTAAAAAGTGTCCAAAATTATGTCAAGCTGTCCGAGGAGGAAATTGATAAGGTTCTGAGCGATAACGCCGAAAAGCTTGCTCTTTCCGAAAAGCAGCGTCAGCGCTGGCATAAGAAGTGCATATGTCTCACAGAATTTGACAGCGTCTCCCCCATCGACCCTCCCCTCTGCTTTGAAAAACAGAACAATATGGACGATTGGCTCATAATCGAGAAGATCGAGGACGTTCTGGCAGGGACAAGCATTCCCTATAATTACGAAAAATCACGGCTTACAGGAAAGGAAAAATAATTATGACCGTATTTGAAAAAGCACGCACCTTTGTTTACCGAAATGCACGGTCCTTAGACCTTGCCCTCTGGCAGTACCACTTTGAAAACGGTTCAAAAGAAGCGGTAATGCACGCCCTATCCGCCTATCAGAACCCCGACGGGGGCTTCGGTCACGGGCTTGAAGCGGACAACTTCAATCCCAATTCAGCTCCTATGCAGACCTGGAAGGCGGCAAATATCATTGACGGGATCGGCTTTGAAGGCGAGCACCCCGTAATTTCGGGAATGCTCCGATATCTTGAAAGCGGAGCGGACTTCGACAATGACCGCCGCCAATGGCTGAACACCGTCCCCACGAACAATGACTATCCCCACGCAATATGGTGGGAATACAGCGGCAGCAGCCTTTTTAACTACAATCCCACAGCCGCACTTGCCGCATTTATCCTTCTTCACAGCCCGAAAAACAGTCCCCTGTACAATAAAGGCATTGACATTACGGGTGAAGCGCTTGAGTATTATTACTCCCCCGATACCGAACCGGAACAGCACGTCACCTCCTGCTATATTGAGCTTTACAATGCTCTTAAAAAATCCGATATCACAACATTTGACCTTGACAAACTGAAAGCGGCAATATCCGCAAATATAGATAAGCTTATCTGTCGGGACACATCAAAATGGGGCAAGGAATACGTTTCCCTCCCTTCCACATTCATAAGCGGGGCAGACAGCGAATTTATATCGGGCTATGAAGACCTCTGCCTTGCAGAATGTGAGTTTATAACAAAAAATCAGCTTCCCGACGGCTCCTACAATGTTCCCTGGCAATGGTGCACCGATTACAGAGAATTTACCCTTGCAGAAAATTGGTGGAAGTCCATTATCACCACAAACAATATGCTCTTTCTAAGAAATATGAACAAGCTCTAATGCGCAAAAACTCCTCCCTGCCGCTTAGCAGAGAGGAGTTGTTTTGATTTATAGTGTTATTGCAAAAATCAGTTGTTGCCCTTTGCCATTGCTGCAACTTCCTCAGCGAAGTTATCAGCCTTCTTCTCGATGCCCTCGCCTCTTTCAAAGCGAACATACTCAGCAACAGTGATCTTGCCGCCGAGAGCCTTTGCGGAGTTCTCAACGTACTTGCCAACGGAGATCTTGTCGTCCTTAACAAAAGCCTGCTCGAGGAGGCAGTTTTCGGTGTAGTACTTGCCAACCTTGCCTTCAGCGATCTTAGCTCTAACCTGCTCGGGCTTGGAAGCCATCTTGGGATCCTCAGCCATCTGAGCCATAATGATAGTCTTTTCGTTCTCGAGAACTTCAGCGGGAACAGACTCTCTGTTGAGGTAAGCGGGGTTCATAGCTGCAACCTGAAGCGCGCAGTCCTTACCTGTCTCAAATACCTTGTCAGCAGGGAGATCGGTGTCAAGCTTAACCATAACGCCGATGCTTCCGCCGCCGTGAACGTAAGGAACGAGAACGCCCTCAAGTCTCTTGAAACGACGGATAACCATATTCTCTCTGATCTTGATGAAGAGATCCTGGAGAGCCTCTTCAACGCTCTTGTCGCCGCCGCTGATAGTAGCAGCCTTGAGTGCGTCAACATCAGCAGGATCCTTCTCGATAACAGTCTTGGCAACTGCAGCAACGAAAGCCTTGAATTCGTCATTGTTAGCAGCGAAGTCGGTCTCGATGTTTACCTCAACAACAGCACCTACATTGCCCTCAACTACAGCGGTAACGATACCCTCTGCAGCAACTCTGCCGCTCTTCTTAGCCTGTGTAGCAAGACCCTTCTCACGGAGAATGGTAACAGCCTTTTCAGTATCGCCGTCAGCTTCCTCAAGAGCCTTCTTGCAGTCCATCATGCCAACGCCTGTTGCTTTCATAAGTTCTTTGATCTCGGAAGGTGAAACCTTTGCCATATTAAATTCCTCCTGTATTATTTTAAAATCAAGTTCATACCGAAATTTGGGCAGACATTATTATTATAAAGTCTGCCCGAAATCTGTAATAATTATTTATTATAATTACTCAGCTGCTTCTTCCTCGACAGCTTCCTCTGCCTGTGCAGCCTGCTGCTCGCCCTGTCTGCCCTCGATGATAGCGTCAGCCATAGCGCCTGCGATAAGCTTTACAGCTCTGATAGCGTCATCGTTGCCGGGGATTACATAATCAGCGTCATCGGGATCGCAGTTTGTATCTACGATAGCAACAACGGGGATACCGAGCTTCTTAGCCTCGGAAACAGCGATCTTCTCCTTGCGGGGGTCAACGATAAAGAGAGCGCCGGGGAGCTTCTTCATATCCTTGATACCGCCGAGGTACTTTTCAAGCTTCTCTATTTCAAGCTCAAGCTTAACAACTTCCTTCTTGGGAAGAAGGTTGAAGGTGCCGTCCTCCTGCATTGTGTGGAGCTGCTCGAGTCTTGCGATTCTTCTCTGAATGGTCTTGAAGTTGGTCATCATACCGCCGAGCCATCTTGCGTTTACATAGTAAGCGCCTGCACGGAGAGCCTCTTCCTTAACGGAATCGCCGGCCTGCTTCTTTGTGCCTACGAAAAGAACATTGTCGCCGTTTGCAGCAACGCTCTTAACGAATGCATATGCCTCGTCAAGCTTCTTTACAGTCTTCTGAAGGTCGATAATGTAGATACCGTTTCTTTCTGTAAAGATGTAAGGTGCCATTTTGGGGTTCCATCTTCTTGTCTGGTGACCGAAGTGTACGCCTGCTTCAAGAAGCTGCTTCATTGATACTACGCCCATTTTAAATTTCCTCCTGGTTAATAAAAATAAAATTTTCCTCCGCCGTGTTTAGCTCGGCTTTTATTTCCATTTTACGGAAACACCACCGCCGAAAACTCCGACGTGCGAATTGCTTTAATATTATACCATACATTCCGCCATTTTTCAAGTGGCATTTTCACATTATTCAAACAAATTATTTCGCCTGTCTTTATTCACTCTGCACAAAACATCATCATCTGCCGAAACAAGCACCGTATCGGTCCCTATCTTTTCTATATCCGAGCAGGCTATGACCACATCGTCCTCCCTGCCCATGATGCCCATCATACGTGACCTGCCGTAGATGATAAGTGAAAGTATCTTCCCCGTTTCGGTGTCTATCAGCAGGTCGTCGATAAACCCGATACGCGCTCCGGTCGATGTACTTATGACTTCCCTTTCCCTGAGCTCAGAAAATGTGCATTTCATACCGATACCCCCAAAAACAAAACTGCTTCACACATACATATGAAGCAGTTATGGAGATTATTCCGAATCGGCAGATTCTTTTTTTATCCTGAAAATAATCCTGAAAAGACCTGCAAGGAGCTTGGGGCTCTTGACCACTACCATTTTCATAAAAGCACCTCCGTTTGATATGACCGAGTGTATAGTTCATATTATTCGGATAACGGCGTTTTGACACACTATTTTTCAAGAATAACAAGAATTTGCCCCGACTTCACTTCAATTTCCGCAGAGCTGCCCGTAAACTCGTTGCTGACCCCCAGCGGAAAATCCGATGTAAGAGCGATATCCCCGCCGTATTTCAGCCCCTTTGCGAAAATCTCGGAACGCTCCGAAAGAGAAAACAGGGAAACATATTTGTATCCGTCATTGTATAAGCTGATATTTTCCTTGCCGCACACCCGCATAACAAAGCCATTACCGTGAAGAATTCCCTCTCCGCCGTGACTGTCGATGTAAGCTAAGGTCTGAACAGAAGCAAAGGTGTGACCCATTCTGCCCCCGTCCGCTCCGTAAATGTGAAACACCCTTATATGCTCATCAAAAGCAGCCTTGACAGCCATCATAAGGTCGGTGTCGTCCTTTTCCCTGGGGGCGGTAATTATCTCGCAGTCCTCGGGAAGCGCTTCCTCATTGCTGTCCAGGTCACCGATAATGCAGTCCGGCTTTATCCCAAGCCTAACGCAATGACCATATCCTCCGTCCGCAGCGATAACAACAGCTCCCTCGGGAATATGGATATTGCTGTAGTCCTCAATGTCCGCACCGCCGAAAATAACGCACATCATCTGCCGTTTATCTCCCATTCCTTGATATTCTTAGCCTCCTCATACATCTGGCAATAGCTTTCGTGCCTTGAGCGGGCAATGTCTCCCCTCTTTACCGCTTCAAGCACCTCGCAGCCCTTTTCCTTGATATGACTGCAGTCTGCAAAGCGGCATTTGCCCTCGTACTCTTCAAACTCTCTGAAACAGTTTTTAAGCTCGTCCTTTAAGATAACGGCGTACTGCATCGTGTCAAAGCTGGAAAAGCCCGGGGTATCGGCAGCATATCCGTCAAAAAGCTTGTACAGCCTTGAAACCCTCGTGGTATGCCGTCCTCTGCCAAGCTTGTGGCTTATCTCCGCAGTTTTTATCTCAAGCTCGGGAGCAAGATGATTTAAAAGAGTGGACTTGCCCGCACCCGTATTTCCCGTAAATGCGCATATCCTGCCCCTTATCTTCTCCCTGATGATATCAAGTCCCTCGCTGCTGCCATAGTCGCAGACCACAACGGAAATGCCTATCTTCCCGTAGATCTCGGGTATCATCTCATTGGCTTTCAGATCCACCTTTGTAACGGCGATAACGGGCTCGATGGATTTATATTCACATACGGCAATGAACTTGTCCAGCAGGGTAAGATTTGGCGCAGGCTCGCAGGTGGATACCACGAACACCATAACGTCAAGATTTGCCAGTGGCGGACGGATAATGCTGTTTTTCCGCTCTTCTATCCCGCTGATAACGCCCTCTCTGACAACGCAGCGGTCGCCTGCGCAGGGAGACAGACCGTCCTTTCGGAAAATCCCTCTCGCTTTAAGCTTCAGAAGCTCCCCGTCCTCGGTCTCGACAGTATAAAGTCCTCCCAGGGACTCAAGTATCAGACCCTTAATGCCGTTATCCATACCATCTCTCCCATATCAAACAGGCAGGCAAGACATCTGCCTTACCCGCCCGTAAAAATCAATAGCTGTTGATAATGCTGTTCCACCAGTCCTCATAATCGTTGTTGTCGATGATATCCGCGTCAGCGCCCGGGTCATAGAAATCCGTAAGCTGTCCGCCGGGCTGAGAAGGCTCGGCAGGCGGCTGAGTTTCGGTAGGCTCGGGAACGCCGAACATAGTCACAAGGACATTCTTATCAAATCTGACCTCGGAAACAGTCATAGTATTAAAGTCAACGTTGTATTCACCCAGAATTTCGGTGTTGCCCTTGTCATCAGCGACCTCAACAACGGTTTTCTGAGTTTCGCTGCCCTCAACGGGAATGGAGATAGTGGAAACATATCCGATATTGTCAACGGAGATGGTTCCTGCCATATTTCCGCCCACATAAGCGTTGAACACAGCCTTGCCCTTTAAGCCGTCGGGCACCGCAAAGGTGATATTCACCGCCTGCTTGGGAGCCTTGCCCGAGCTGTAGGTGAGCACAACGGTCTGATTGGGGCTTACGATATTGGACTTGCCCTCAGCGTCAAGAGCGGGAATGCTCTGCGCGATGACCGTATCTGCCGCCTCGGCGGAATCCTCCATCTGGAGCTGGACAGTAAAGCCCTGGGCTTCAAGCTTGGACTTGGCCGTATCCTTGTTCTCGCCCACCAGATTAGGCATAATTACGTCATATATCTCGGGACCGAGACTTACATACATAATAACGGTGGAATCGATCTGGACCTCCATATTTCTCTCGGGCTCGGTCTTGATAACGGTGTTCTTTTCAGCGTCGCTGTTCTGCATTACGATGCTTACTTTAAGCTTGCTGCCGTTTATCATTCTCTCCGCAGTATCGGCAGGGAGAGAATAAACATTGGGGACAGTGACCATCTGAGGTCCCTTGCTGACAACAGCCTTGACCTCGGTGCTGCCTCTTACGATAGGCGCGCCCTCCTTGGGAGTATGGGAAATGATATATCCCTTGGGTATCTCGGAATCATATCTCTCCTCGCCCACCACAAGAGTGAAGTACTCGGAATAGTAGGTCTTGCAGTACTGATACTCGTGACCCACCAGATTTACCATAGGCTCGGTCTTTTTGTCATCAAGGAACGTATTCATGATAACAACGGTGATAAACACCATTGCAATGATGACTACCGCAGCCGCAATGGCAGTAAGTGCAACAACAAAGTAGGAGGACTTTGATACCTCGCCGTCGTCCTCGTCATCGTCGTCGTAATCATCTATATCCTCGTTTTCGTAAACTTCCTCTTTGGATTTTTTGGGCTTCGTTTTTCTCACCTCGTCCTTATGGGCCTTTTTCGGTGTCTCTTCCTTGAATCTGTGAGCGGGAGCCGCATTGCCGCTGTCTCCGCCCGAGGCTTCGGGTCTGCGGAAATACTGGGTCTTTTCGGAATCTCCCGATGATGTGTCAAGGTAGTTATATTCAAAAACAATGCTGGGGTTCTGCTTAAATTCCTCAATATCCTTTATCATTTCCGAAGCGGACTGATACCGCTTGGAAGCGTCTCTCTGCATTGCCCTCATAACAATGCTCTCAAGCCCCTCGGGAATGGTGTTGTTGATAGCTCTGGGCGGCTTGGGATTATTCTGCATATGCATAAGCGCGACCGCAATGGGCGTATCTGCGTCAAAGGGCTTTACTCCCGTAAGCATTTCGTAGAGCATTACGCCCACGGAGTAAATATCGCTCTTTTCGTCGGTAATATCTCCCCTTGCCTGCTCGGGACTGATATAATGAACGCTGCCGATAGCCTTGTCGGAAATGGTCTTGCCCTCCTCGCGGGCAAATCTTGCAATTCCGAAGTCCATGACCTTGATGGTGCCGTCGGGAAAAAGCATGATATTCTGAGGCTTGATATCGCGGTGAACGATCCCCCTGTCATGAGCGTGCTGCAAAGCTCTCAGTATCTGAATGATGAAATGAACGGAGTCCTTCCATTTCAGAACTCCCTGCTGCTCCATAAACTCCTTGAGGGTTATACCGTCGATATACTCCATAACGATGAACTGTATGCGGTCGCTGAAGCCAACGTCGTATATCCTTACGATATTGGGGTGACTGAGCACGGCGATCGCCTTAGATTCATTTCTGAACCGTCTTACAAAATCGTCATTGTCTGCAAATTCATTTTTCAGAATTTTAACGGCAACAGTTCTGTTTTCAACCAGATCCACAGCCTTGTAAACGTCCGCCATTCCGCCAATGCCGATAAGCTCAGTTATCTCATAGCGGCCGTCCAGCTTCTTGCCGATATTCTTATCCATCTGATCCACTCCGTTTGATCTCGGAAATTCCGATTATTATGGGAAATTTATCTTATAACAGCTGCGGTGATATTATCGCCGCCGCCGTTGTCAAGCGCAGTCTGCACAAGAGCCCCCGGAAGCTCCTCGGGAGGCATATCCTTTGTCATTCTGAACATGGCGCCCTCGTCGCAGTAATTTGACAGACCGTCGGTGCAGAGAATGACCGCACCGTTTGCGGGAAGCTCATTTTCAAAATAATCGGGCTCCACATTTTCGGAAACACCCACCGCACGGGTAATAACATTGCGTTTCGGGTGATTTTTCAGCTCTTCCTTGGTAATGTCGCCCCGCTCGTACAGGTTCATTACCATAGAATGGTCTCGTGTAATCTGTTTTATCTCGTGGGTGACAAGGTAAGCGCGGGAATCTCCCACATTTACCGTATGTACAAGCCCGTTTCTCACAAGGGAGGCAACGCAGGTCGTGCCCATACCGTTCCATTCGGGGACAGCCGAGCCCAGATCGTATACAACAGCATTAGCAGTCTTGACAGCCGCTACAAGAAGGTTTCTTATCCTGTTGCTGTCGTAATCGCTGCGATAGCTCTTGACGATACGCTCCTTTATGATGGCAACTGCCCTGCTGCTGGCTTCCCTGCCCGCATTTGAGCCGCCCATTCCGTCGCACACCACAGCAAACACAGCGTCCTCAAGCAGCGCAAAGTCCACGCTGTCCTGATTTTCGGAGCGTCCGTGCCCGATATCGGTGTGAGTATAAACCATCATACTGTCTCAGTCCTTTCCAAAGGCTTCACTGCCTATATTTCATATTCCCGTCTGAGCTGACCGCAGGCGGCGTTTATATCCGCGCCGAGAGTCCTTCTGACGGTAACGTTCATTCCCAGTCTCTCAAGGCGCTTCGAAAACTGTTCCACAGACCTTCTGTCGGCGCTGTAGCTTCGTTCCTTTATCTTGTTAACGGGTATAAGATTTATGTGACAATTCATACCGCGAAGAAGTGCTGCCAGAGCCTCGGCGTCGCGGGGTGAATCATTCACGCCGCTTATCACGGCGTATTCAAAGGAAATGCGTCTGCCCGTTTCCTTTATATACTCCCTGCAGGCGGCGATAAGCTCGTTTATATCCCAGGAGCGGTTCACGGGCATTATCTCGCTTCTGCGCTCATTGTCCGCCGAATGGAGCGATACCGACAGAGTAAGCCCTGTTTTAAGCTTTGCCAGATCGTTTATCCTCGGAGCAATACCGCAGGTGGAAAGTGACACGTGTCTCAGGCTCATATTCCGCCCCTTGGGGGAACTGAGCAGCTCCAGAAATCTTATCACATTATTATAATTATCCAGCGGCTCGCCTATGCCCATCAGCACAAGGCTGTCAACGTGCCGTCCGCTGTCCTTTTCCGCAAGGTATATCTGCATGAGCATTTCGGAGGGCGTAAGGTTTCTTCTGAAGCCTGCGATGGTGGACGCGCAGAAATTGCAGCCCATTCTGCACCCCACCTGAGTGGATATGCATATGCTGTTTCCGTGCTTGTAATCCATCAGAACAGACTCGATATGATTGCCGTCTTCAAGCCCATAAAGATATTTTATCGTATTATCTACACAAGATTCAAGTCTTTTGACAATATTTAGTCGCTTTATATAAAATTTTTCAGATAATTTTGTGCGAAGTTCCAACGAAATGTTAGACATTTCTGAAAAATCGGTTACTTTTTTTACATGAAGCCAGTTAAAGATCTGCTCGGCGCGGAATTTTTTCTCCCCCATGGAGTCAAGCTCCATTATGATCTCATCCAAGGAGAGCGATAAAATATCAAGCTTTTCAGTCTCCATGAGACCCATCCTTCCTTAAACGGCAGATGAAAAAACCGTCCCCGCCGAAATCCTTTGCAAAAACCGCAGTCATAAATTTCCCCTTGAAAAAGTCACCCATCTCCTCGGGAAAATCCTCTCCCGAAAAGTCCTTCCGCTTCTCAAGGAAAGCCTCAATAACGCGCTCGTTTTCATTTATATTCACCGTACAGGTGGAATAGACAAGCAGACCGCCGTCCTTTACATATTCCGCAGCCGCCAGAAGTATCTCAAGCTGTACCCTCGGAAGTCCGTCAGCGTCGGATAAAGGCTTGTAGCGTATCTCGGGCTTTCCCCTGATAACGCCGTATCCGCTGCATGGCACATCGCAGAGAACTCTGTCCGCAAGTGGCAGCTTCGGGTCATGTACCCTTGCGTCATTGGTCACAGCCTCAACAATTCCAAGCCCCAGACGCTCAGCGCCCTGTCTGATAAGCCCCGTCCGCTTCTCGTGAAGCTCGCAGGCGATGATCCTGCCCTTGTTTTCCATCATCTCAGCCATAGTGAAGGTCTTTCCACCCGGGGCGGCACAAAGGTCAATGACCGTCTCCCCCGGCACGGGAGAAACCGCCTTGCAGCAAAGCTGAGAGGAATGATCCTGTGCGTGGTAATTTCCCTTTATAAAATCCTCGTCCTTTTCCACGTCCCGAAGATTTTCGCATATGACCGTATTTTCGTCAAGAGCGCTTACAGCAGCTTTGACTCCCCTGCCCGAAAGACTATCCGCAAGGGCGCTGCCGCTTGTTTTAAGGGTGTTTGCCCTCAGAGTGCATATTGATGGCAGAAGAGCATTTTCCAGAAGAGAGCGTGTATTTTCCTCGCCGTAGCCCTCGCATATCCTCCTGATAAGCTCCTCGGGGCAGGAATACTCCACAGACATTTTCTTAAATCTGTCACCCTTCACCTCGGGAAGCTTCTTTCCGTCCCTGATGATATTTCTGAGAACAGCGTTCACCATTCCCGAAGCCGAAGCCTTTTTCAGCTTCTTCACAAGCTCTACCGACTCGCTTACAGCAGCATTATCGGGAACATTGTCCATATACAGAAGCTGATATGCGCCCATCATAAGAGTGATGCGGACCTGCTTGTCAAGCTTGTTTATCGGCTTTGTTACGTATGCTGAAAGAAGGTGCTCAAGGGTAATGCGCCTTTCGGTAACGCCGTAGAAAAGCCTTGCCGCAAACGCCTTGTCCCGCTCGGAAAGAGAGCTGTCCTTAAAGGCGCTGTCAAGAGCAATATTTGAATATGCGCTGCCCTCGACCCTTTCAATGAGCTTATAAGCGGCAAGCCTTGCGGACATAAAATCACTCCCGGGAAAAAATTATCTTCTTCGTCTGCCCGAAATCACCAGCAGACGTACAAGGCTCAGCAGAGCGGATACCATAGCGGCAACATAGGTCATAGCCGCCGCAGTAAGGACCTTCTTTGCGTCATTTAATTCATCGTCCTCAAGAAAATGAGCCGAGCGAAGGGATCTTATTGCCCTGCCGCTTGCGTCAAATTCAACGGGGAGAGTTACCGCCTGAAAAAGCACCACTGCGCAGAAAAGCAGTATTCCCGCAGTGATGAGAAAATCCCAGGAAAAAATAATTCCCAGAAGGACCAGCGGAGTTGAGAGGCTTGAGCCGAAGCGTGTAACGGGGATTATGGCGTTTCTCAGCTTGATGGGAGCATAGCCCGTTGCATACTGAACAGCATGACCTGCCTCGTGAGCCGCAACGCCCACAGCCGCAACGGTCGCACTGCCGTAAACATCGTCCGAAAGCCTTATGACATTTGCTCTCGGGTCAAAATGGTCGGTAAGGCTGCCGCTTATGCGCTCTATCCTTACATTTGTAAGGCCGTTGCTGTCAAGTATCGCTCTTGCAGCGTCCGCACCGGTAAGTCCTCTGCTGTTTCTTTCCTTGCTGTACTTTGAAAAAGCAGATTTGACCATAAGCTGAGCAATAAGACTGAATATTATTGCAGGGATAAGTATTATTATCGTGCTGTCCCAATACATAGCAAACTCTCCTTATACTAAAGATCAGTATACAAGCTTATTTCCTCTCAGATAATCGGCTGTTTTCATTCTCTTTCCGCCCTCTGCCTGGACCTCGGTAAAGGTAATGCCGAAGCCGTCTCCGCAGATGACGGTAAATTTATCCTTGTCGCATATCTCCCCAGCAGAGCCGTTATGATGAACTCCGTCAAGCTCGCTGCGGTATATTTTAAGACGTCTGCCTGCTATTTCAGCCACAGCGCAGGGCCAGGAAGACAGACCTCTTATCTGATCGTGTATCTCCTGTGCGGATTTTGAAAAATCAATGGGGCAAAGCTCCTTGGTAAGTCTGGGAGCGTAATTGGAAAGGCTGTCGTCCTGCTTTTCGGGGTGAACATCGCCCGACTTTATGGCACTTACCGTATCAAGAAGCACCTTTGCGCCAAGCTCGGAAAGCCTGTCATGAAGCTCGTCGGCAGTCTCATTCTCGCCTATCTCAAGGGAAGCCTTGAGGAGCATATCGCCTGTGTCAAGTCCCTCCGCCATTATCATAGAGGTAACGCCCGTGACCTTCTCGCCGTTTAAAATGCACCACTGTATAGGTCCTGCGCCACGATATGCGGGAAGCAGCGAAGCGTGGATATTTATGCAATAGGTTTTAGGAATGTCAAGTATCCTTTTGGGAAGTATCTGACCGTAAGCCACGACCACGATAAGGTCGGGAGCAAGCTCTTTCAGCAGCTCATAGGACTTATCTGCGTCCTCCCCCTTTTTCATGCTCAAAGGCTGATAAACGGGGATACCCTTTGAAACGGCATATTCCTTGACGGGGGGCGGAGCCAGCTTGTAGCCCCTGCCCTTGGGCTTGTCGGGCTGAGTGAATACCGCCTTCACATTCTCGCCGCTTTCAACAAGGGCTTTAAGGCAGGGAACAGCAAAATCGGGCGTTCCCATAAAAACAATATCCATTATAATGATCACCCTTTAATAGAGAGTTTTGTGGTTTTCGTCAGAAAATTTCGGAAGGCAGTCTGAAAAAACAAACTTATTCCTCACAGCTTTACTTCTGATCCTGATTTTTTACCCTGACCTTTATCTTCTTTCTTCTGCCACTGTTTTCCCGGACGTCCTCGGGACGGACAAATTCCTCAACAACGTCAACGAAAAGCTGACCGTCAAGATGAGCGTTCTCGTGGCATACGCACTGTGCGCCCAGATCGTCAAAGCTTTCCTCGAACCATTCGCCGTTTCTGTCCTGAGCCTTCAGCACAACGTGCTTGGGTCGGGTAACATATCCCCACTTGTCGGGGCAGGAAAGACAGCCTTCCATAACACGCTGCTTTCCGCTCTGCTCCTTTATTTCGGGGTTTATGGCTTCAATGCGGCGGGTCTGATTTGTTTCCGGGTCATCAAGGTGCATAATGAAAAGCCGTCTGCACATACCCACCTGAGGACCTGCCAGACCAACGCCCTCCGCCTTGTCAAGGGTCTCGTGCATATCGTCAAGGAGAATGTGGAGCTTCTCGTCAAACTTCTCAACGGGTCTGCATTTTTTTCTGAGTATGGGGTCGCCGTCTATATATATATTGCGAAGTGCCATTGCAATTATTCCTTTCTTGATTTTGTATTCAAAGCGAAATATCGCCGTTCATATCAATAAAGACCGATATCCCCCGAAACTCGGGGAGCCGCGCCGTCTCCGTCCTCACACCGCTTATAAAGCTTCTGAACAAAGAATTGTTGCGGCATTTTATTATCAGCCTGTATCTGAATTTGCCGTTTATCTTTTCAAAAACGCATTTTGACGGACCGAGCACACGTACGGGCATTTTTTCGGGAATGCTTTTTATCCCCTCGGCTATCCTATCAGCGAAAATATCCGCAGCCGCTCCCGTCTTTTTGTCGTCCTCCCCCGAAAATCCCACTGCGCAGATATCGCAGAAGGGCGGATATATAAGGGCTCGGCGCATTGCTATCTCCTGCTCGTAAAAGGCGGTATAATTCTGCTCTGCGGCAAGATTTATCACATAATGGTCGGGGGCAAAGGTCTGGATTATCGCCCGTCCCCTTGAATTTCCCCGTCCGCTTCTTCCCACCACCTGGGTGATGAGCGAAAAAGTCCGTTCATAGCTTCTGAAATCCCCCGAATACAGGGATTTATCCGCATTGAGCACGCCTACCAGCGTAACGTTCGGGAAATCAAGTCCCTTGGCTATCATCTGAGTGCCCACCATTATGTCATATTCCCCGTTTCCGAAGGCGGTAAAGCGCTTGTCGTAGGCATACCTGGAATATGTGGTGTCAGCGTCCATTCTGAGTATCCGTGCCCCGGGGAAAAATTCCGCAAGCTCGTCCTCAAGCCGCTGGGTACCCATACCCGTCAGCCTTAGCTTCGTGCTGCCGCATTTGGGGCATTTGTCCGTATAGTCCCTGCTGTACCCGCAGTAGTGGCATATCAGGCGGTCGTTCACCTTGTGATATGTAAGAGGTATGCTGCAGTTGGGGCAGGATATAGGTTCTCTGCACTCGGAGCAGGTTATGAAGGTATGATAGCCTCTGCGGTTAAGGAGGAGTATGGACTGCTCCCCTCTCGACAGATTATCGTTTATGCCGCTTACAAGCTCCTCGCTGAGCACACGTCCCGTGCCTGTCATATCGATTATCTCAGCCCTTGGCATTGCCGCCTTTTCATTCGGGTCGGGGCTGTATCGTTCGGGCATAACAAACAGCTTTGTCCTGCCCTTTTCGGCGCTGTAATAGCTTTCTACAGAGGGTGTGGCAGAAGCGGTGAGCAGCAGTGCATTATGATAGAGACACCTCTGCGCCGCCGCGTCCTTTGCGTGATATCTGGGGCTTGACTCGGATTTATAGGTGCGCTCCCCCTCCTCGTCCATAATGATGAGACCGATATTGTCAAGAGGAGCGAAAACTGCGCTTCTTGTGCCCACAACTATCCTGCACTGCCCCGATTTTACGCGCTTGTATTCATTCGAGCGCATTGAAAGGGACAAGCCGCTGTGAAGCACAGCCACCGTTTCACCGAACAGCCTGCGGAAACGGTTAAGGGTCTGCGGTGTCAGGGATATTTCGGGAATGAGCATTATCACATTCCTGCCCATACGGAGAGTGTGGTCGATAAGCTTTGCGAAAACAGGGGTCTTGCCGCTTCCCGTAACGCCGAAAAGCAGTGCCGCCGCCGCTTTTTTCTCGGATATCATCGCGGAGATACCGTCAAAAGCCGCCTGCTGACTGCCGTTCAGGGTAATATCGTCAACATTGTCCCGTTCTATTGCTTCGGGAGCCTTGAGCACCTCGTAATCGAAAAGCTCCGCAGCCCCGCTCTTCACCATATTCTTTACCACCTGAGAAGTACAGCCGCACATATAGCAAAGCTCTCTTACCGAAGCGCAGCCCTCTCTCTCAAGTATCTCAGCCGCCGCCTTCTGCTTGGGGGTGAGCTTGATATTCCTCTCCGAATACCTGTCTGTGAGCCTTACCATGCTTACGGTGTCGTCTCTCACACGCTGCTTTGCAAGGTCGATCTCCTCAAGAAAGCCCTTTTCGATAAGCTCCGAAGCAGATCTCCCGTCCTCGGATATCATCATGGCAAGCTCGCCGCCGTCATCGGTCTCCGAAGCCGAAAGATACAGCCCCATCGCCTTATCGGACAGCTCGCCCTTTTTGGGCTTTTTCGGGGAGAGCCTGTATTTCTGAATAAAGCTCACACCAAGTCCCGGAGGAATAAGTGTGCGGAATGCCTCATAATATGTGCAGAACACCGTATCCCTCAGCCACAGCAGGAGTCTCAGCTGTTCATCTCCGATAATGGGGGTCTTATCCACCACAGAGCTTACGGATTTTAAATTCTCCGTATTCTCCGTATCGGTGCATATCCCCACAATTATGCCCACCCTGCGCCTGTCCGAGCGACCAAACGGAACTATTACCCGTGAGCCGGGAACAGCCTTGTCCGCAAGGTCATCGGGAACGCTGTAGCTGTATGCCCGGTCGAAGGCGAAGGAAGTGCCGCTTACGCCCACCTGAACAGATAAGCCGTTCACTTTATTATCAGTATGTTCCCTCTGTGGACTTGCCGGGCTTTACGGAAGGATCCTCCACGATGGAGAATTTTCTTGCCGCAAACTCGTCCACAGCAGTCTTGACAGGCTTTTCCTCAAGAGTCATATTCTTCTCGGCAAGCTCGTCCGCGATCTCTCTCGCACGCTTTGCAACGCCGATAACAACGGAATAATAGCTTTCGCCGTGAGTAGCGATCTGATTCATAGCTGGTCTTAACATAATCAAAAACTCCTTTTAAAAACATATTATATTATTATACCATACATTTATGAAAAATGCAACTGTTTTATTTTCCGAGAACATCATCGATAAGCTGCTTTGAGCGTCTGACCGTGAGCTTCTCGGCTTCAACTGCCTTGATAAAATCGCTCACTGCCTCGTTCAGGTCGTCGTTAACGATAACATAGTCGTAATCATACGCCTTTTCGATCTCGCCTCTTGCCTCGGAAACACGCTTTTCGATGACCTCGGCAGTCTCCGTTCCCCGCTTTTCAAGGCGCTGCTTCAGAGTGTCCACAGAGGGAGGAAGAATGAAGATGAAAACCGCTTCGGGGCAGGCTTTCTTTATCTTCATGGCGCCCTGTACCTCGATCTCAAGGATAACGTCCCTGCCCTCGCAGAGCTTGTCCTCAACCGCTTTCTTGGGAGTTCCGTAATAATTGCCGCAGTACTGCGCATATTCTAAAACGCCGCCCTCGGCAATAAGCTCCTCGAATTTTTCTTTTGTGGTGAAATGATAATTCACTCCGTCGACCTCGCCCTCTCTGGGAGCACGGGTGGTCGCGGAAACGGAATAATAGAAATTATCGTTTTTGAGCACCTCCGCAAGGACGGTCCCCTTTCCGCAGCCCGAGGGCGCCGAAACAACGATAAGAAGTCCCTTTGACATATTTTAACATTCCTTTCGGGTGATATTTTATTCTGTGTCATTCCCCTCGTTATCCTCGGGAACGGTCTCTGCCCGTCCTGCGATGGAGGAAGGGAGCACGGCGGACAGCACTACGTGGTCGCTGTCCATAATAAGCACCGACTTGGTCTTTCTGCCGTAGGTGGCGTCAATGAGCATACCTCTGTCACGTGCGTCCTGCACGATACGCTTGATGGGTGCGGACTCGGGGCTTACAACTGCCACAAGCCGCTCTGCGGAGACTGCATTTCCGTATCCGATGGGAATAAGCTGCATAGCTTTCTCTCCTTTTATTCGATATTCTGGATCTGTTCCCTTATCTTTTCTATCTCGGATTTAAGGTCTACAACTATCTTGGTAACTGCGATATCCTGCGCCTTTGAGCCGATGGTGTTTGCCTCGCGGTTGAACTCCTGAATGAGAAAATCCAGCTTTCTGCCCACAGGCTCGTTAAGGGAAAGCATATCCCTCAGCTGTCGGATATGGCTCTTGAGCCTTACGGTCTCTTCTGCAACGGCGGTCTTGTCCGCAAATATGGCAGCCTCGGTAACAAGCCGCTGCTCGTCTATATTCTTGTCCGCAAGCACCTCGCATAAACGGGCATAGAGCTTGTTCCGGTAATTCTCCGCCGAAAGAGGTGAAAGCCTTTCCACCTCGTCCACAAGCCTTTCTATCATATCGGCACGCTCAAGAACGTCCTCCTTCATTTTCAGTCCCTCGGTCTCGCGCATTGCGATAAACCTTGACACCGCTTCATCTGCAACGGTCTTTACGCTGTTCCAGATAAGCTCCTCGTCATCTGCAGCCTTTCTCACGGTAAACACATCGGGCAGCCTTACAAGCTGGGAAAGGGTAAGGTCATCTTCAAGCCCCAGCTCCTCTCCCACGCTGCGCAGAGCGTCCACATAGCCCTTTGCAACCACTTTGTTTATCTCGATCTGAGTGTCCGCAGCTTCAATGGCGGTGATGGAAACGCTTACCTCCACCTTGCCCCGGGATATCCTGCCGTTAAGATAGCTTTTGAGCTTTTCCTCAATGTAGCCGTAGACTCTGGGTACTCTTGCGGAAAATTCGTAGTAGCGGTGATTTACCGAGCGTATCTCCACAATGATATCTCTGCCCCCGATGATCTCCTCGGCTCTGCCGAAGCCTGTCATACTTTTTATCATAAAATTCTCCTTAATGCGCTGCGGTAAAGCACTCCACAGCGCCTTGTTTTACTCGAAACGGCAAAATCCTCCGCATATTGCGTATGCTTTGCCATAGCTTATATTATTATACCATACTCTGCCATATAAATCAAGCTTTTGATACCAATTGTTCATAAAAACATTACAAACAGGCAATACATTTATTTGCTCTCTGAGTTAAAATTAAACTGTATAATTATATTTATAAAATTCTTTACAAATTTACCGAAATGTCTGATACATGAAAGGATACTATTTTTTATGAAAGACGGATTTATCAGATGCGGCTGTGCAGTGCCCGACCTGAAGGTGGCAGACTGCGAATACAATGCCGGACAGATAATAAATGCTGTAAAGGAAGCCGCCGCAAATGACTGCTCCCTGCTCACCCTGCCCGAGCTTTGCATTACGGGCTACACCTGCGGCGACCTGTTCCTGTCGAAAACTCTTATCGAAGGCGCAGAAAAGGCTCTCCTGCATATTCTTGAGGAGACAAAGGACCTTGAGATGATTTTTATTGTGGGTCTCCCACTGTCTCATGCGGGCAAGCTTTATAACTGCGCTGCTGTATGCTTAAAGGGAAAGGTTTATGGATTTGTCCCCAAAAGAAATATACCGAATTACTCCGAATTTTACGAGGCAAGGCATTTTACTCCCTGGGACAGCAGCAGCAGACCTGTTTCAATAATACGTTTCCACACCGTTATGGGTGAAATGGTTTTCAGCAGCTATGACGACCCGGATCTCGTATTCGGAGTGGAAATATGCGAGGATCTGTGGGTGCCAAGCTCTCCCTCGGAAGAGCTTGCCGAAAACGGTGCGCTTATTATCTGCAACCCCTCCGCCTCCGACGAGGTCATCGGCAAAAAGGAATACCGCCGCAAGCTGGTCGAAATGCAGAGCGCAAAGCTTGTCTGCGGATATGTATACACCGACTGCGGCTTCGGTGAGTCAACGCAGGATATGATATTCTCGGGTCACAGCCTTATCTGCGAAAACGGCACCCGTCTTTGCGAAAGCAAGCCATTTACAAGCGGCATAATTTACGGTGACATCGACCTTGAAAAGCTTTCGGGAGAGCGCCGCCGCATGAACACCTATCCCCGTGGGGCAATGAACACTTATACTCAGGCTTCGGAGGATAATTTCGTTGATGTGCGAATGTTCAGCCTGAAAACTCCCGACCTGAAGCTCTGCCGACATTTTGCGCCTATGCCCTTCGTTCCCGCCGACAGAAATGACCTTGCCGCACGCTGCGAGGAGATACTCACAATGCAGGCAACGGGTCTTGCCACAAGGCTCAGACACATTCACGGAAAGACCGCCGTTATCGGGCTGTCGGGAGGACTCGACTCCACCCTTGCCCTTATAGTCACCGTTCACGCCTTTGATATGCTGCGGCTTGACAGGAAGGGAATTATCGCCGTTACAATGCCCTGCTTCGGCACCACAAAGCGCACAAAGAGCAACGCGCTCACCCTTGCGGAGGCGTATGGGGCAACGATACGGGAGATAGACATTTCCGCTTCCGTCCGTCAGCATTTCAAGGATATCGGTCAGAGCGAGGACGTTCACGATGTTTCCTACGAAAACGGACAGGCAAGAGAGCGCACTCAGGTCATTATGGATATCGCCAATATGACAGGAGGCATCGTTATCGGAACGGGAGACCTTTCCGAGCTGGCTCTCGGCTGGGCTACCTACAACGGCGACCATATGTCCATGTACGGAGTAAACTGCTCCATTCCCAAAACTCTTGTACGGCACCTTGTTTCCTACGAGGCGGAAAGGGTCTCGGGAGAGCTTTCGGCAGTTCTTAAAGACATTCTCGATACCCCCGTATCACCCGAGCTGCTCCCCCCTGCCGAGGACGGCACAATTTCTCAGAAAACCGAGGATATCGTGGGTCCCTACGAGCTTCACGACTTTTTCCTTTACTATATGGTCCGCTGCGGATTTTCGCCGAAAAAGATATTCCGCATTGCACGCATTGCCTTTGAGGGAGCATATCCCGATGAAGTTATCCTCAAGTGGCTGAAAATTTTCGTAAGAAGATTTTTTGCCCAGCAGTTCAAGCGCTCCTGTCTCCCCGACGGTCCCAAGGTGGGTTCCGTTACCCTTTCTCCCCGCGGCGACTGGAGAATGCCCTCGGACGCTTCCTCCGCCCTGTGGCTCAAGGAGCTTGAGGGCATAAAAGCAGAGTGATACCGCTAAGAAAGGATCTTTATATGAAGCTCAGAGAAATTTCCCTGCGCTACCTGCGGGGTCAGAAAAAGCACACTATCATTACAATTATTGCCATAATCACTGCTACCGCATTTATGACGGTAATGCTTGCCGCTGTATCGGTATACCGCGCCGCCTCCCTGAATATATGCAGAGAGACGAACGGTACATATCACGTGGTATTTAACGGTCTTGACAAGGATCAGCTGGTATCCGTGCGGAGCATGGACATATTCGATGAAACACAGGTCTACAGCGTTTCCTCATACACAAGCAGCACCGATGTGGATTACGGTCAGATGAAGTCTGAGGACGCCCGTATGGAATATCTCATATTGAACAAAATGGCTGTGGACGATGTTTTCCTGCGCTTCAAGGCAGGAGAGCTTACAATGCTTCCGAGCAATATGAACAGCGTCTTTGAGGGCAGGCTTCCCGAAAAGGACGGGGAGATAGTCCTCAGCGCAAAAAGCTCCTATATGTGGGGATATCCCGAAATAGGCGACACCGTCACCGCCGAGCTTGTCACCTGTAAGGCAAAAACAGACGGGGCACAAAGCTTTGAAAATGTCCCCGCATATCTGTCGGAAGCCTTTGACATAGAAGAGGTTTCGGAAATAAGCTTTACCGTGGTGGGCTTTTCCGAGGAAAGCAATATAGTTGATTATTCGGACACACGTCTCAAGTCCTACTCGTATCTTACAGATAACGTTGTTGCGAGATTTTCCGACAAGGCAAACGACCTTTACTGGGATATGAACAACGCATTCCATAACGCAGGCTATGAGGTAGACGAATTCAGCTACGGAATAAACCAGGAGCTTTTAAACCTTGAGGGAAAGGGCGTTACGGCGAAATTCTCCCAGGCGGTATTCTTCGCTCTGGTCTATCTTGTAGTCATTTTCCTTATGTTCTGCGTAAGAATGGTCATCGACAACTCCTTCGAGCTGTCCTCAAAGGAGAGGATAAAGCAGTTCGGACTACTGAAGGCTGTGGGCGCTTCGGGCAAGCAGGTTTTTGCAATGGTGGTATGGGAGGCAGTTTATCTTGCAGTGCCCGGAGTCACCGTCGGAATACTGCTGGGAACGGGCTGCGCCGCAGGACTGTTCGGCATAGTTAAAGATCTCCCCTATCTCAGTGACAGCAGCACGGCGTTTAATATGAGAGATATGCTTGTCTTTGAGCTGAGGCCCTATGTGTTCATCTCATCGGCGCTTATAGGCATACTCTGGGTCGTGGTCTCCGCCGTTTCTACGGGTATGCGCTCCATCAAGTCCTCCCCTGTTGAGGCTATGAACTCCGCAGGAAAGAGCGAGAATATTCGGATACCAAAGCACCCCTCGGGAATTGAAAAGGGCAGAGGCTTTATCGGAGCCTATTCCTCTCTGAGCATTAAACGCAGCAGGAAAAGATACATCATCACAATGGTCTCAATGGTAATGAGCATCGTCCTCTTTGCCACATTCTCCTATGGGGCTGAGCTTGCAAACGAAAAGATCACAGCGGAATTTGAGGAAAACAGAGTTCCCAATGACTTTTCCATTCAGACCTACTCCTTTACTCCCTCGGGCATTCGCGAGGACACGGAGAAAATGATATCCTCGGGATATTTTGAAAATGTTCAGTATGACTGTGTTCTCAAATTTTATATGCCCAATGAGACGCTGAATATCAACCGTGACACCGAGGCCTATGAAAACGGCGGTCTCCCCTTCGCTATTCACCCCATAAGCCGCGAGACCTTCGATAAATACATCACCGCCGACAGCAGCATTACCTATGACGAGCTTGAGCAGTCGGGGGCAGTGCTCATCGACCCTGTGATGAAGGACAAACGCGGCAAGGAGCTTTACCGCATAGTAAACGGTGACGCTCTGCCCGAAAGCCTTACTGCTGCGCCGTTTATCGACAGCATGGTATTTTTCCTTGACCCTGTTGACATTAAAACTGCAGGTACCTTCTCCACAGAGCTGCGCACATATTTCTCCTGCGATGAAATGTGTACGGCGATCATGGCGGACTCTGCCTACGAACAGCTGGTCTCACAGCTCGGTATCGACAGCTCCTCCGCAGAAGTAGAATACAGCGGCGGAAAATACACCCTGTTCGCAAGGACCATCTATGCAGACGCTGTAACGGGTATGGAGACGGAAGCGAGAAATTTCCTTAACCGAAATTACTACAACAGCTTTACCGACAATGCCGCAGATATGTCAAAAGCAATATCAAACCTTGGCATTGTAAAGACTGTGGGCTATTTTGCGGTGCTTATCATCGCGCTTATAGCCGCTGTAAACATCGTCAACATCATTTCGGCAAACGTTCTCGGCAGGACCTCCGAGCTTGCAATGCTCAGAGCCTGCGGAATGTCAGACAGGCAGCTTCATAAGCTCATATTGTCCGAAAGCCTTATTTATGCGGCTCTGGCAAGCTTCTCCTCTCTGCTTGTCGTGGAGGCGGCTGTACTTGTGATACAGATACCCTTCAAGAACCATTTCCATGATCTGGATATGGAGGATCTGGGAATTACGCTGTCCGCCGCCGCACCTCTCAAATATATTCTCATTGCCGCGGCTGTTTCCTTTGTTATCGCCGCAGCTGCCTCCTTCGTACCTGCAAGGCGGATAATCAAAACGCCTATTGTGGAGAATATCAGAAATACGGAGAATTAATTTTTTCCGATGAACATTGAGCTGTACGCTTTATCCCAATAAAATCAGCCTGAGAAGAGATCATCACATCTTCTCAGGCTGAATTTTTTATACTAATTCTAAATCGTTCTATAGACAAAGCCGACAGATAGAATAAGTC
>NZ_JBJERV010000040.1:0-11137 GCF_051882455.1 Huintestinicola sp.
TTTTATCTGGCGCAGAAGGAGGGATTTGAACCCTCGCGCCGGTTTCCCGACCTACGCCCTTAGCAGGGGCGCCTCGTCACCACTTGAGTACTTCTGCATAATGGTAACAAAATAAAATATTCTGTTGGCGGAGAGGGTGGGATTCGAACCCACGGTCCCTCGCGGGATCACCGGTTTTCAAGACCGGCTCCTTAAACCACTCGGACACCTCTCCAGAGCCGATATCTATAAGCAACAAATTTATTCTAACATAAAAAAATGATTTTGTCAAGCTTTTTTTTGAAAAAACAGAAATTATTTTTATGACGTTTTTTTATTGCGCTTCTGCCTTGCAATTTGCGGAATGATGTGGTATAATATAAATTAGGTAATTGTCCGCTTCTGCGGTTTGTATTATATGAATTGGAATTGGATGTGAGCATACTTTGGATATCAGTATTCCCGTTAATGTGAAGGCTGTCCTTGACCGCCTGGAACAGGGCGGCTTTGAGGCGTATATCGTGGGCGGCTGCGTAAGAGATTCTGTTCTCGGTGTGAAGCCCAAGGATTATGATATTACCACAAATGCGCTCCCCGACGAAATCATTGCCTGTATGGACGGGCTGAGAGTTATTGAAACGGGGCTTAAACACGGCACTGTTACTGTGGTGAGCGATGGGGAAAATGTGGAGGTCACTACTTATCGGGTGGACGGAAAATACTCCGATCACCGCCGTCCCGATTCGGTGAAGTTCGCTTCTTCCCTCGAGCAGGATCTGTCACGGAGGGATTTTACCGTGAACGCTATGGCTTATTCCGACAAGTCGGGTATTATTGACGTTTTCGGAGGTCAGCAGGACCTGTTCAGCGGCAGGATAAGATGCGTGGGCGAGCCTGCGGTGAGATTTGAGGAGGACGCTCTGAGAATTATGAGAGCCCTTCGCTTTGCTTCGTCTCTTGGCTTTCGCATCGACCCTCTGACTGCCTCGGCTATCCACGAGAAAAAACAGCTCCTCAAGGAAATTTCCGCCGAGAGGATAATGAGCGAGCTTACGGGATTTGTTATGGGCTCGGCTCCCTGCGACCTTATGATAGAGTTTGACGATGTTTTCTGCACTGTTATCCCCGAGTTTGCAAAGTGCATAGGCTTCGACCAGCGCAGCAGATATCACGTTTATGATGTGTGGGAGCACACCGCTCATGCTCTGGAAAATTCCAAGTGCGACAAGGAGGTCCGTCTCGCCATACTCTTCCACGATATCGAAAAGCCTACAAGCTGCCGTATCGATGAGGAGGGTCACGGTCATTTCCCGGGACACGAAAAACGCAGCGCGGAAACTGCCGAGCGTATTATGCGCCGTCTGAAATTTGACAACGAGACCATTAAAAACACCTGCGAGCTGATAAAATATCACTACATCACTCCCGTTGACGACAAGAGAGTTGTAAAGCACCTGATATCCGCCATGGGTCTCGGAATGTTTGACAAGCTGGCGGAGGTAATGAAGGGAGACAGCCGCGCTAAGCAGAGCTTCTGCCTTGAGAGGGTCAACACCCTTGACGCTATGAAATATCTGGCTCACGAGATCGTGAACAACGGCGAATGCTGCACCCTTCACGGGCTTGCGGTAAGAGGCAGCGACCTTGAGGACATCGGCTTTGAGGGCAAGGAGATAGGTGCTGCTCTTGACGAGCTTCTTGTGATGGTCATTGACGAGAAGATACCCAATGAAAGGGAAGTTCTTATCGAAACGGCGAGAGAGTTCGGGCAGAGAGGCAAAAAGCGGGTCTTTGAACTTTAAACTGCATATTGCATTTTGTAAATATTTTCCGCTTTTCGGAATATAATAAAAAAAACAGGGGCGGATAATTTCCGCTCCTGTCAGAAAAATATTTTGCTTATTCTCCGTTGTTTCTCAGCTCGGAGATTATGTCAAGAAAGCAGTCTACGTCGTTGAAATCCTTATTTACCGAGGCAAAGCGGACATATGCTACCTCGTCGAGCTTCTTGAGCTGCTCAAGCACCATATCGCTTATTTCACGTGTGGATATCTGGGTTATCATATTGTTGGCGCAGTAGGCCTCGATACTGTCTGCAATGGCGATTATGGCTGAGCCGGGAACGGGACGCTTTTTTACGGCAAAGGAAAGCCCTCTTATAAGCTTGTTGCGGTCGAAAGGCTCATAGGTATTGTCCTTTTTATTCACAAGCAGGTCGGGTATCTCAATGCTCTCATAGGTGGTAAAGCGCTTGTCGCAGTTGGTACAGCGGCGTCTGCGGCGTTTCTTTCCGTCAATGAGACGGGAGTCGATGACCTTGGTATCTTCAAATCCGCAGTAGGGGCATTTCATAATAGGCAGACCGCCTTTCAATTATCATTTGTAACCTTATTATAACCTATTTTCCCGCCGATGTCAAGCGGAGGACACTTAATTTCAAAGGAATGAAAACAGTGAAGAAGAAAAGAAAACAAAACGGCGTAAAGCTGTTTATCATATCTACGGCTATCTTATTTACGGCGGTGTTTTTTATGTCAGGTACAGCTTCTCAGAAGGACGATGAAAAAAACATCTCGAAGCCTTCACAGTCAGAGACTGACGGCTCGGAGAGCGCTGTTTCCGAGTCTTCGGGAACGGATATCCCGTCGGGCGAGGAAGGCGTTTCAGACATTTCCACAGAGACTGCTGAGGAACCGAAGGAGCCTAAGCCCGACCCTGCCGATGCCGACAACACCTGGGCGATGTTTCTCGTAAACTCCAAAAATCAGGTGCCTGCGGAATACTGCGACGGCATTGAGACTGATCTTGTTTACGAAAGCTGGCGTGAATATTATCTTGATTCCCGTGCGGCTGAGTATATGAAGCAGATGATAAAGGCTGCCGAGGAGGACGGGATACAGCTTGTGGTGATGTCTGCGTACCGCTCTGTTGAGTATCAGCAGAACAACTTCGACAAGAGCGTTCAGGACAGGATAGACAATCGGGGAATGACCTATGAGGAGGCTTATGCCGACACCTTAAAGGAGGTACAGCTTCCCGGCTACAGCGAGCATAATGCAGGTGTGGCGGCGGATATTATGTCCAACGAGGAGACCAGCATGGAGGACGACCGCTTCAAAAACACCAAGGCTTATGAATGGCTTTGTGAGAATGCGGCGGATTACGGCTTCATTCTCCGCTATCCCGAGGGCAAGGAGGATATCACGTGGATAATATATGAGCCATGGCATTACCGCTTTGTGGGAGTTTACTATGCAAAGCTCCTTGCCGACAAGGGTATTACCCTGGAGGAATATTTTGAGGAAATGAACTGGGTGGACGAGGACGGCAAGGCTGTTTATCATCTCCCCACGCTTGAATAATAATATGAAAGGATGTTTTAAAATGAACAAAATGACCAATATGCCCGAGATAAAGCTGGGTATTGCTGCTGTAAGCAGAAGCTGCTTCCCTAAGAGCCTTTCCGAGGGAAGATGCAAAGAGGTATGCACGGAATGTGAAAAGATGGGCATTGAGATATTCCGCTGTCCTACCGTTTCCGAGAATGAAAAGGATATGCAGAAAGCCGTTTCCGAGCTTAAAGAGGCTGGGGTAAACGCACTTGTGGTATATCTGGGAAACTTCGGTCCCGAGACGACCGAAACACTTCTTGCTAAGAATTTCGGTCTGCCTGTGATGTTCGCAGCTGCTGCCGAGGAGAGCGGAAAGGACCTTATCGACGGCAGAGGAGACGCATTCTGCGGAATGCTCAATGCAAGCTACAACTTAGGCCTCAGAGGCGTTAAGGCGTACATACCCGAATATCCCGTGGGCACTCCCGACAAGGTGGCTGAGATGATAGGGGAGTTTATCCCTGTGGCAAGGGCGATACTCGGTCTTTCAAAGCTCAAGGTCATCTCCTTCGGTCCCCGTCCTCAGGATTTCCTTGCCTGCAACGCTCCCATTGCCCGTCTTTACGATATGGGCGCAGAAATTGAGGAAAATTCCGAGCTTGACCTTTTTGCGGCGTTCAACGCTCATGCAGGCGACAAGAGAATTGAGGGCGTTGTGGCGGATATGGTATCGGAGCTGGGTGTGGGCAACAAAATGCCGGGTATTCTCCCCAAGCTTGCTCAGTACGAGCTTACTCTCCTTGACTGGGCGGAGGAGCACAAGGGCGAGAGGGAATATGTGGTATTTGCAAACAAGTGCTGGCCCTCATTCCAGACACAGTTCGGCTTTGTTCCCTGCTATGTGAACAGCCGTCTTACGGGCAGGGGCATACCCGTTTCCTGCGAGGTGGATATATGGGGCGCTGTCAGCGAGTACATCGGTCAGTGCGTTTCCGATGACTGCGTAACTCTTCTCGATATCAACAACACCGTTCCCCGGGATATCTACAGCGAGGAGATAAAGGGCAGATTTGACTACAGCCTTACCGATACATTTATGGGCTTCCACTGCGGAAATACTGCTTCGGGCAAGCTTGCCTCCTGCGAGATGAAGTTCCAGAGAATTATGAGAAGAGACCTGGAGCCCGACAAGGAGCCCGATATCACAAGAGGTACTCTTGAGGGGGATATTGCGCCTTCAAAGATAACCTTCTTCCGTCTCCAGTCCACAGCGGACGCAGAGCTTGCAGCTTATGCGGCTGAGGGTGAGGTGCTTCCCGTGGCTACACGCTCTTTCGGAGCTATCGGTGTATTTGCCATTAAGGAAATGGGCAGATTTTACCGCCACGTTCTTATCGAGGGACGTTTCCCTCATCACGGCGCAGTTGTATTCTCCCACAAGGGCAAGGCGCTTTACAATGTGTTCAGATATCTGGGCGTTAAGAAAATTGGATTTAATCAGCCTGCGGGTATGCTCTATCCCACTGAAAATCCTTTTGCGTAATTTTTTATTCGGGTGATATATTATGAAAAAGTTTTTAGGCGTTCTTTTTTCCGTTTTCGGATTTGTTTTAAATGCTATCCTGCTCTGCGGTCTGATGATAGTAGGCATTGACCTTTTTAACCGATATACCGAGGAGAAACAGGCTCGCTCGGGCGGAGAGGAGAAGTAAAAGATGGTGATCCTTGCTTCGGCTTCTCCCAGGCGGCAGGAGCTTCTAAAGCTGGCGGTCAAGGATTTTTCCGTATGTCCTGCCGATGTGGACGAGACTTTGCCCGAGGATATCGCCGCAAAGAATGCAGCCGAATATCTTGCGGTTAAAAAGGCAAGGGCGGTCGCGGAGAACCCTGAGCATATGTATGAGCCTGTTATCGGCTGTGACACGGTGGTCATACTTGACGGCGAAATTATGGGCAAGCCCCGTGATATAAACTGTGCCCGTGAAATGCTCACAAAGCTTTCGGGACGGGTACACAAGGTAATTACGGGGGTATGCATCTGCAGCAGGGGAAAGCAGCGGAGCTTTTCCGAGGTCACAGAGGTGGAGTTTTATCCTCTTACCCCAAAGGAGATAGAGGATTACATCAAAACGGGCGACCCCATGGACAAGGCAGGCGCTTACGGCATACAGTCTGAGGGCTGTATGCTGGTAAAGGGCATTAAGGGCGACTTTTTTAATGTGGTGGGGCTCCCTGTGGCGAGACTCAAGAGGGAGCTTGACAAAATGGTGCTGTGATAAAAAATGTCTCTCTCTGCTGTCCGCAGGGAGAGACTTGTTTTTATTCGGCGTTTTCCGCTTTATCGATCAGCTTTTCAAAAAGCTCAACAATATAAAGCCTTGCTTCATAATCGGCTTCCTCGGAGAGCATAAGGATATCCTCCTCGGTAAGCTCGCCGCCGTATTTTTCCATTATCTCCTCGTCGGTGAGGGCGGCTCCTGCGCAGGGAACGCAGAGAGGCGGATACATAACGCACCACCAGTTATGTCCCTCGCCGCTGCCGATAGTTATCCGCAGGGCGGTGTAATTTCCTGCGGGAACCGCAAAAGCATTGTAGATACGCCTGTCAAAGGTCATTTCACGAAGCTCGCAGGTGACGGTATCCTCGGAGCCGTTGGCGGCAAGGGTATTATCTGCGATCTCCTTTATCCTGTCAAGCTGCTCCGAAAGCGCCATCTCCGCTTCTTCCGAGGTGGAATATGGCTCGAAAAGCTCCTCTGAGGAGGCAAGTATGGCGTCTCTCACGAGAAGCTTTAAGCGCTGGTCCTCCTCGCTGTCCGAGTTTGCAAGAATGTGCAGGCGGACAAGGCTGTTTTCAAGGCTTTTTTCCGTCTCGGCGGCTGAATATATTCCCGTTACAAGCAGTGAGAATGCCATTGCTGCGGCGATGAGGGCTGTATCGGATATGTATTTTCTTTTCATAGAGATAAGTTCCTTTCGGTTTTGATTTATCCCTATTATTGGCTCATTTGCGGCGGTTAATCAGTTTTATGGAATTTTTTTGGATATATGGCGTGCTTTGATTGCTTTGGGAGCTGAAATTCACATTAAAGTGAGGTAAGTGTATGAACGTTTATGAAAAATGCCCTGTGCTTGAAAATGAAAATTTCCTTTTGAGATCTGTGGAAGAGAACGATGTACAGGACTTGCTTTCCGTTTATTCCGATGAAAAGGCGGTGCCGTTTTTTAACAGCGACAACTGCAACGGCGATGATTTTCACTATACCACTGCTACGCAAATGAAACAGGCTATAGATTTCTGGCTGTTTTCATACAAGGAAAAGTATTTTGTCCGCTGGTCGGTTGTTGACAAAAAAACGGATACTGCTGTGGGCACTGTTGAGCTTTTTAACCGCAGGGCAGATGATTTTTTCAATAACTGCGGACTTTTAAGGCTTGACCTGCGGAGCGACTACGAAAAGGCGGATATTATTTCGGATATTCTCGGGATAATTATTTCCCCTGCGTATGAGCTTTTTGACTGTGATATCATTGCTTCAAAGGCAATTCCCGCCGCAAAGGAGAGGATAGCCGCCTTTGAGCGGTACGGATTTACGCCTGCCGATGAAAAGCTTATAGGTCACGACGAAACTGAATACGGCGATTATTTTGTACTTAGAAAATGATATATGCCCCGGGAAGAACTGTCTTCCCGGGGCATATATCATCTTATTTCAGAAGCTCTTTAAATCTTCTCATAGCTTCGACCGTATTTTCATATGTGCCGAAAGCGGTGAGCCTGAACCAGCCTGCGCCGTTTTTGCCGAAGCCCTCTCCGGGAGTTCCGACCACCTGAATGTTGTTTAAAAGATAGTCGAAAAATTCCCAGCTGCCCATTCCGTTGGGGCATTTGAGCCAGATGTAGGGCGAGTTTATGCCGCCTGTGAACTTGATGCCAAGCTCGGTGAGCGCGTCTGCCATTACCTTGGCATTTCTTCGGTAATAATCGATCGCCTCGTGGGTCTGTTTCTGTCCCTCGGGGGTGAAAACGGCTTCTGCGCCGCGCTGAATGGGGTAGGAAACGCCGTTGAATTTACTGCCTTGGCGGCGTCCCCATATCTGTGCAAGGCTCACGTCCGAGCCGTCGGAGGCTTTGACGATAAGCTCCTCGGGGATTATGGTATAGCCGCAGCGTGTGCCTGTAAAGCCTGCGGTCTTGGAGAGAGAGCACATTTCAATGGCGCACTTTTTCGCACCCTCCACCGCATAAATGCTTCTGGGCAGGTCGGGGTCGGAGATGAATGCCTCGTAAGCGGAATCGAAGATTATGACCGCTTCATTTCTTATGGCATAGTCCACCCATTCCTTGAGCTGAGCCTTTGTGTATACCGAGCCTGTAGGATTGTTGGGGGAGCAGAGGTAGATCAAATCTGCATGGACACTGTCATCGGGCATTGCCGCAAAGCCGTTTTCCTCGTTGGAGTCGGCATAAATTACCTCTCTGCCTGCCATAATATTTGAGTCAACGTAAACGGGATATGCGGGGTCGGTCACGAGAATAGTGTTGCCGTCTCCGAAAATATCGACGATATTGCCGCAGTCTGCCTTTGCACCGTCATTAACGCGTATATCCGACAAATTAAGGGAAACGCCGAAGCTTTTGTAATAGCCTGCAATGGCTTCTTTCAGAAAATCATAGCCCGAGCCGCTGTCCTCATAGCCGCGGAAGGTCTCTTTAACTCCCATTTCGTCCGCAGCCTTCTTGATAGCGTCAACCACAACAGGGGCAAGGGGCAGGGTAACATCGCCTATGCCCATTCTGATAAGGGGCTTGTCGGGATTTGCTTCTGTGAATGCCTTGAGCCTTTTTGCGATATCTATAAAGAGATAATTTTTCTTCATTGTAAGGAAATTTTCATTTATCTTAACCATTGGTATCCGTCCTTTCAGATGTGTTTACACGTCGATCTCGCCTGTGAATACGGTCTCGGCAGGTCCTCTCATAAGGACTGTTCCGTCCTCCTTATAGGTGATGAAAAGGTCGCCGCCGCGAAGCTTTACGGTTATTTCCTCGCCGCGCCTGAAATAGCCGTTTTCCACAGAAGCCACCGCCGCAGCGCAGGCTCCCGTTCCGCACGCCCAGGTCTCTCCCGAGCCGCGCTCCCATACTCTCATCTGAATGGTATGTGAGTCAAGGACCTTTATAAATTCCGTATTTACCCTCTCGGGGAACAGCGGGTGATTTTCATATGCGGGACCTATCTTTTCAAGCTCCAGCCCGTCCACGTCCTCCACATAGGTGACGGCGTGGGGGTTGCCCATTGAAACGGCGGTTATGAAGACCTCTTTGCCCGAGACCTCTATGGGCTTGTTTATGAAGCTGTCTCCTTCCGCATTCATAGGGATATCCGAGGGTTTCAGTATCGCTTTTCCCATATTTACAAGAACGGTCTTTACCTTTCCGTTTTCGGGATAAAGGGTGAGATATTTTATGCCGCTCCTTGTTTCAAGAGTTATCTCGGTCTTGTCCGTAAGACCGTTGTCATAGACGAATTTGCCGATACAGCGTGTGGCGTTGCCGCACATATTTCCCTCGCTTCCGTCGGCGTTGAACATTCTCATTCTGAAATCAGCCTTATCCGAGGGCATTATAAGCACAAGACCGTCGCCGCCGATGCCGAAATGGCGGTCGCTCACTATCTGCGATACCCTTTCGGGGTCGGGGACCTTTTCCTCGAAGCAGTTTACATAGATATAATCGTTGCCTATGCCCTGCATTTTCGTAAATTTCATAATGAAAGCACTTCCTTAATTGTATTCGTATGTCTTGAGAATGTCCGCCGCAACCTCGGAAAGGGTTATCCGCTGGTCCATTGCACGCTTCTGCATCTGGCGGTGGGCTTCCTTTTCGGATATCCTCAGATACTCGATAAGGACGCATTTCGCACGGCTGACAAGCTTCATTTCGTTTACCATTTCCGTAAGTGTCCGCTTTTCCTCACGCAAGCCGTCCAGCTTTTCCTTGGTGTGGACTGCGCTTCTGAGTGCGTTTATTATAAGCGCTCTGGGGGAGGATTTCGGGAGAATGAGAAGCCCCGATCTCGCAAGCTTGGCGCACACATCGTCATATACCTTTGAAGGTACAAATGCGATGATCTGTGTGTCATAGCTTTTGCTTAAAAAAGCCGCAGTATCTGCTCCGAAACGATCCTCAAAGGGCAGCACCAGAAGAGCGATATCGTAGGTATGCTCCGCAAAAAGCTCCCTGAGACTTTCGCCGTCCGTGACAGTAATGTCCGTTATACCTGCCTCGGCGCACATTGACGACAGGCTTGCCTTTATATCCTCCGAAGCGGCGGCTATGACAGCTTTTACTGACGGCATAAACAGGCTCTCCTTTCATACGGACTGCACCCTCGGCACAGCCCCGATGTATTTTTATTTTATCACATAAAAACAATTTTGTCAATAGTATTTGCAAGAAAAATATTTCTGACTTGCAAAAATATGTATAAAATCCGCTGATTTTCTGATTTGCGTATGAAAAACTGAAATAAACAATTTTTAATCCTGCTGAATTTCCGGCAGTATTAAAAATGTATTAAAAACGCCGTTTCTGTTGACAAAACGATGAAAATGTGGTATTATTATCTTGTAACTGATTTGTAACTATTTGATATGCACAATTTTTCAGAAAGGCTGATAAAATGATCTGTAAAAAATGCGGCAGCGAATGCCCCGACGGAAATATATTCTGCGAAGCCTGCGGCGCAGAGCTTGAGGCTCCCGTGCTCCCCGAGAATGTGGACGACAAGGGACGTATGAAAAAGCAGGCAAAGCCCAAAAAGGAAAAGGCTCAGAAGCCCAAAAAGGAGAAAAAACAGCGCACTCCCGAGGAAAAGGCGGCTTTTAAAAAGAAGCTTAAAGCCGCAGGTATCTGCCTTGTGCTTATTGCTGTGGTCGTTGTCATAGTGATACTCGTGCAGCTCTTCGGTTCAAATGACGGCTACAACGCCGCTCAGAGCATTCCTGTGGGAAGAAATGTGGCATATGCCGAGTCGGAAACAGGGCTTACCTTCTCCGAAAAGAGCGCCAACGGCATGATAAACAATATGACAAGCTTTGACTACATATGCATTTCCGAAAAAACCACCAAGGTAAGCGGTTCGGAACAGCCTCAGTGGGTAATTCTTCTTACTGTGGGCGAGGACGATATTATCACTGCTGTTGAGTATTATGACTTTACTCAGCTCAAGCTCAACTGGAAGGGCAGAAAGATGGCTGATATGCTTGACCAGAACTCCCTTGAGTACGGTATGAGCATCAAGAATGTTAACAAGAAGCTTGGTCTCAAGCCATATTACATCAAGCGCACTATTTCCAACGATTCCACCTACTGCTACAGATATTATTTCACCGACCCCGAACAGGGCTATGACCGTTCCTACAACTATTTCGTTGAATTTTCCGATGTGGAGATGGCGGTCAAGAACGTAAGCTACCGTGAAATAAACTATGCGGCAACAATTCTTGCGGCAGGGGAGACGACTTCTCCCGCTTCCGACATCGACCCCGAGGCAGCTGCCGAGGAAAATACCGATGAAGAAGGTTCGGAAGAGAACGAGGAAGGCTCAGAGGAAACATAAGAATATTATTTATCGTTCGGGTCTGTGTACCCGAACGATTCAGTCTGTCGAAAAAGAAATAACAATTATATAATATGCACAAACCAATGTAAAAATTGCTTTGTCAAAAACGTTCCACCGGAACGTTTTTGAGGGTAAGTATGTTTGAGCGCTCTACAAGGGGAGGCGGTCGTGTACGCCTCCCCTCGAAATGCTGTCGCA
>NZ_JBJERV010000041.1:0-42090 GCF_051882455.1 Huintestinicola sp.
ACTTTTACTATGACCTTATTTGTGCAAATTTTTTCATCTAAACACTTTATCGACAGACTGTGCGGCAGTCCCCGAAACTCGGAGACTGCCGCTTAGTATAGTCATACAGACCGATCAGAAATTAAATTTGCTTACAAGCTCCTTGAGAGTGCCTGCCTGTGCCGAAAGCTGTTCGGATACTGCGGCGCTCTCTTCCGCGGTAGCGGAATTTGACTGAACAGCGCCTGTTATCTGAGAAATATCATCATCTATCTTGCTGACCATCTGGGTCTGCTTGTTGCTGGAATCGGATATGGTCTCAACAATGCCCTTGACCTTGATGATGCAGTCATTGAGCCGGGACATTGCCTCAGCTGTCTTATTCACGACTGCCGTACCCTCATTCACCGCTTCGGAGGACTGTTCGATAAGCTTGGTCGTATCGCTTACTGCGTCAGCGGATTTTGCTGCCAGATTTCTGACTTCATCTGCGACCACCGCAAAGCCCTTTCCCACTTCTCCCGCTCTTGCTGCCTCAACAGCGGCGTTCAAGGCAAGGATATTTGTCTGGAATGCGATATCCTCAATGGTCTTGATGATATTGCTTATCTTTGCGGAGGAATTGCCGATATTGTTCATCGCTTCGGTGAGCATGGACATTCTTTCGTTGGCGTCACGGACGTGATCGTAGGTCTGGGATATCAGCTCCTGAGCGTCACGGCAGCTTGCGGAGTTGGAGGCAGCCTGTCCTTCGATCTGATGGATACTGCCTGCGAGAGCTTCAATGGACGCAGTCTGCTCGATGGAGGCTGTGGAAAGATAGTTGGAGCCTGTTGCCACCTGTCCCGAGCCCGAATGGACCTGCTCGGCGGCTATGGAGATATTCCGCATAAGGCTCACAAGTCCCGAATTAAGGACATTCAGCTTTTCAAGACTTTCCGCAAGGGCTTTCAGATCGCCGATATAGTATTCCTTATTTTTGGAGACATCTACCGTAAGATTTCCTTCGGACATCTCTCCGAGAATGCGTCCGATATCATTTACGGCATTTCTGATAGTGCCGCTGAGGGTGCTCACCGCACTTGATATCGTACCTATCTCGTCCTTGCGGTCTGAGTATTTTTCGGTCAATTCCGCGGCATCAAGCTCAAGCCGTCCGATACCCTCCAGTGACTTTTTCACCTGGGTAAGCTCATGACCTACGTTCCTCATCAGAAGCAGTGTAACTGAAACAAGCACTATCGTGAACAGCGCACACATCACCGTTACGATGAGCTTGACCGAATTTACGCTGCTGTACACCTCGGAATATTTATCCTTTACAATGAATATCCAGCCCCTGTCCGCCATATAGTTATACGCCGCAAGATAGGAGGTGCCGTCATCGTCGGTATAGGAATATGAACCTGTGGTATCGGTCTTTCCGCCGTTTATCAGGTCGATTATGCCCAGACAGCCCTTATCCTCGGAAACTTCGTTTATGAGCGAGCTGTCGGAATTGTAGATATAGCGTGCATCGGCAGCATTCAGGAATATGTATTCCTTATTGGGCAGACCGTTTATCTCAAGCCCGGTGATGGACTCCATAAGTCTGTCGGCATATACGGCAGAGCCTACAAAGCCTATACATTCGTTATTGTCAAAAATGGGGTAGTACAGAGACATGACCATTGCATCGGAACCGCCCTTTGACTTCATGATACCGCCATTTGCGACCTGTTCCTTGGATAAGATGTCCCTTTTAAGGGCATCAAGAGCTTCACCTGTACGTGTGGTGATGCCGACTACGTTTTTATTGGAATGTGTGAGGACCAGCGTCTCGGGCGTTGCGATGTAAAGTCCCTCAAATATTCCCCGGACAGACGCATATTTTTCGGTATAGCTCTGCGCCAATGCTGTTTCTGCGGTATTGCCGGGGTCTTTCAGAAGGTTTCTGACCTCGGAGCTAAGCGAAAATTCTACCATCGTCCGCTCGGCTCCCGATACATAATCCTCAATTATCGCCGCTCTTGAATTGACCGCGTCATACATCTGGTTGGAGATATTTTCCTCAACGATAGAGGAAACATTCCTGGCAATAAGCGACCATAGAATGAGCATTCCGACCACCGTAACTATCAATATGCAGAGGCTTATACGGGAAGCAAGTCTCATATTCTTTAGAAATTTCATACTGCTATCACACCTTTTGCCTGTTTTAGTTGATATAGGTTCATTTATTTGTACATATTGCACCTATATCAACACATTTCTCAAGTTCATTTTAGCACCATATGTAACATATTTCAAGCTAATTTTTGTTATTTTTATTTTTTAATCAAAGATTTACACTTTAGCAACATATCGCTGCTAAATAAAAGCACTCAGGCGATATGCAGATTTTTTTCATTGTAATTTGTATAAAAAAGGTATTGACATTTGCGGAGATTTGTGGTACATTTATCTTAAATACAAATACATAGGTTGTATTTAATGAAAACGATTTAATTTTTAAAGGAGAAAAGAATTATGAAAAAGTTCAGAACTCTCAGTGCAATCGCAGCTGCAGCTTTAGCTGTAAGCATGATCCCCGTTTCCGCTTCCGCAGAAGAGACCTACCACGCTTATATCGGCGTTCAGTCCGCAAGCTTCTCTTTCAGAAACGCTTGGTATGAACCCTCCTACGGCAAGGGCGTTGTAGGCGATGACGGTATGGTTTACTTTGATCAGATCACAGGCTGGGACGGTCCTACAGCTGTTAACAAGGGCGGCGTATTCACCGACGCTGAGATCACAGGCGACGGCACATACACTGTTTCCGTAACTGATTTTGACTTTGGTTCCGATGAGTCTCTCAACCTCCTCTTCGTTTCCACCGATATCCCTCTTGACAGCGGCGTTACCATCAGCGATGTTAAGGTAGTTCTCGATGGCAACACCAAGTACACCTTCGACGAGGCATATCTCAGCCCCGACGCTAAGGAATACCTCGAGCCTATGTGCATCAACATCTGGAACGACGACCTCGGCAAGGAGGAAGGTCTTTTCGGTTATGTTATGCCTGAGAACTCCATCGAGCTCACATTCACAGTAAGCGGTCTCGGCGCTGCTTCCGCTGAGGAAGAGGCTCCCGCTGAGGAGGCTGCTCCCGCTGAAGAGGCTCCCGCTGAGGAAGCTCCCGCAGCAGCTGAGGAGACCACTGCTCCCAAGACAGGCAACACAGCAGCAGGCGCACTTCTCGCAGTTATGGGCGTTGCAGCAGCTGCAGCAGTTGTTTCCAAGAGAAAGTAAGTTTTAAGATTTCCGTTTTGGAAAAGTAAATTCAGGCGCAGCCGGGCAGATTTAGAGAATTAAATATGTCCGGCTACGTTTTTAAATGAAAGGCGGAGAAAGAGGAATGAAATTAAAAAAGATACTTTCAGCAGTTCTTGCGGTTTCAATGATGGCAGCTGTAACAACAGGCTGCGGCGGAAGCTCCGAGGGCAGCAAGACCACCGAGGCTGCAGGTGAAACTCAGGCTGCTGCCGACAGCGCAGATGATGCTGACGATGAAGCTGACACTACTGCGGCTGAAAACGATTCCGATGCTGCGGGAAGCAGCAATGGCGATGTAAGAGAGGCTGACGAGGATTTCAGCGAGCTTTACGGCAAGGATACTATCAACATCACCATCTACAGCCAGCTGGCAAACTACTCAGGCGAGCTTACAGGCTGGTTTGCTGAACTTATGAAGCAGAAGTACAACTGCGTTATGACCATTATCCCCGATTCCGACGGTACCTTCGATACCCGTATGGAGTCAGGAAATCTGGGTGATATCGTTGTTTTCGGCTCCACAGGAAACGATTATCAGAGAGCTGCAACTTCGGGTATGCTCTTTGACTGGAACGAGGACGATATCCTTTCGGATTACGGTCCCTACGTTAAGGCAAATATGCCCTACGCTCTCGAGAACAATGCAAATCTGAATGATTCCATCGGCGCAGGAAACGTTGTTTACGGCTTCGGTCACAACGTTGCAACATCTCCCGAGGACCACGAGGCATTCTTCTATACTATGGACCTTCGCTGGGATCTCTACAAGGAGCTCGGCTATCCCGAGGTAAACACCCTTGACGATCTCTATGATCTCTTCGTTTCAATGAAGGAGATCTGCCCCACCGATGAAGCAGGCAACGAGACATATGCAATATCCATGTGGCCCGACTGGGACGGCAATATGGTTATGTACATCAAGGCATTTGCTACCTGCTACTGGGGCTATGATGAAATGGGCTTCGGTCTTTACGACGTTGAAACAGGCAAGTACCACGACGCTCTCGAGCCCGACGGTCCTTACCTCAAGAGCCTCAAGTTCTTCAACAGACTTTATCAGGCAGGTCTTATCGACCCCAACTCCATCACTCAGACCTATGACAAGATGAGTGAGAAGGCTCAGAACGGCGGTATCTTCTTCTCCATCTTCGATTATGCAGGCTCCGCTCTCTATAACTCCGAAAACCACCTCAACGAGGGCAAGGGAATGTATCCTATGGTTCCCAAGGACGCTTCTCCTCTCTGCTACGGTATGAACGTTATGGGCGGCAACAGAGTCTGGACTATCGGCGCTAACACCGAATATCCCGAGCTCTGCATGGCTATCATCAACTATCTCACAACTCCCGAGGGATATATGACCTACTGGTACGGTCCCAAGGACGTTTGCTGGTACTATGACGAAGAAGGTCACAGCTGCCTCACCGAGCTTGGCGAGCAGGCTTACAAGGACAGAAAGGGTACTATCATGCCCGCAGAATGGGGCGGTATCTCCTTTAACGAGGGTACCTTCCAGGCTAACAACACCACCTGGTCAAGAGACGCTTCCAACCCCGATTCCAACGGCGAAACATATAACTGCGACAACTGGGTAAGCCGCCGCGCAGATACAGACTTTGAGATCCAGAATGACTGGAGAGAATACACAGGCTGCTACAACTCCCAGGAGTATATGAACACCACCAACTACAAGGTATCTCTCGCTACCTCCTACTCCGAGTCCGGCAAGTCCGATGAGCTTGAGATCGTTTGGGAGCAGGTAAAGAACACCATCGTAACCTCTTCCTGGAACGCTGTTTATGCAGAGTCCGATGAAGAGTTCGATAAGATCGTGGCTGATATGACCGCTAAGTGCAAGGAGTATGACCCCGAAGGCGTATGCCTCGCTTGGTGCGAAAATGAAGCCGCTATCAGATGCGGACTTGAGGATCAGGTTAGATAAACTATTCTCCTCATATATTTATTTCCTGTCGGCGGGCGCTATGGCGTTCGCCGAATTTTTTATCCGAGTTAATACTATCTGTATATTCCTTTTTCAACCGTTTTCGACAGGATAATTCATATTTTTCAGGGGAGTTTTCAACTCTTTCAACAGAGTTTTCAACACTTTTTTGAATGTATCGGATTACATACGCTCTGTAAATATTACCATATGTATATTTTTGGGTCAGCTTGGATATAATATCCCCAAAAGAAAAACAGAAAGGACACTGAAAAAATGATAAAGGGCGTTAACAAAAGAATAGTAGAGGTAAGCTTCCCCGAAAGCGTTTATTTTGAAAAGGCAGTCCTGTTTCTCCGCTCGGAAGGTATCCCAAAAGGCGATGCAGCTCTCGAGGAGGAGGCACGCTCCCAGATCATCAGGCTTGAAAACGGCATTTCTCAAGCCCCCCTTTCCCCATCAAAAATAAAAGCCCGCATTGCTGCGGGCAGGATATTAAGCGGGCTTTTCCGTCTCTCGGTAATAATATGCGCGGCGGCGGCGCTTATTCTGCTGCTTGAAAGCTTATACTAATTCTCAATCAACCTATAGACAAATCCTCGGCTAGAATAAGCCCATTCGTCGTCAAGCTCCCTTGCCGGGCGGCAAGCCCGCCTGCGGTCGCTTTCCTAGACTGGACTTATTCTATCTGTCGGCTTTGTCTATAGAACGATTTAGAATTAGTATGAGAAAAAGGTTACAATGTGGATACAATTTCAGACGGCACTTGAAAAAATCTCCCGTTTGGTTTATAATAGAGTAAGCTGGTCTGTATCGGGAAAAAGCTCGCTAAGGTCTATGCGGCGTATGTCAAGCCCGCAGCTTTCGGCATAGCGGACTGTCTGTCCCGTTCCGCTCCTGTCATTTCCGATAACGGCGATAATTCGGGCGGAATTATCCACCATATAGCGGTTTCGCAGGTTCATACAGGCAGGTGTGTAGCTCTCGGACATTATGACCACCCTTTCGGCACTGTCCATGATACGTCCGAAATTCCACTTATCCGCCCCCTTGAAGCCCTTTCCGAAATCACGATAGGGCAGGGCTGCGATCAGTCTCAGGCGGCGCGCGGCGGCAAGCTCTAATACTATCTCCCCCGCCCACAGGTCAACGCCCCGCTGCACCCCCGTAATGAACGTGTCAAAGCCTTCGTCGGCGGCAGCGGATATCTCGTTATAGAGCATACTTTTTATGACCTTAACTTCCACGGAACCGTCAGCTCCGCCCGACGGCAGCTTCTCGGGGCGATGTCCCGTAAAGCAGACAGTCTTTTCCCTGATAATGTCCATATTACCAACCTCAAATTCAATATTTACGATTATTATAGCACATATTTTTCAAATAATCAAGCATAATTTTTCGGGAACTTCCCCGTCCGGAAAGGATAGATATACATATGAAGAAATTTCTCAGGCGTGCCTGGGCTGAGGTGCACCTTGACAGACTGAAAGGCAATCTTACTGCACTCAGAAGCCTTATTGACGAAAATACCACTCAGATAGCCTGCGTTGTGAAGGCAAACGCTTACGGTCACGATGACGGAAACATCGCTCCCTATCTTGAGTCCCTGGGAGTGAGCTTTTTCGCCGTTTCCAATATCAAGGAAGCGGAAAATCTCCGCAAGAACGGCGTAAAGGGCGAGATACTCATTCTGGGTCACACCCCTGCGGAATATGCCCGGGAGCTGGCGGGATTTGACATAATCCAGGCGGCTGTTTCCCTTGATTATGCAAGGGAGCTTTCGGAATGTGCTTTGCAGGCGAATGTTAAGGTAAAGATACATATGGCGGTTGATACGGGTATGGGACGAATAGGCGTATGCGCTTCGGACGATAATTCCCTTGCCGCAGCAGCCGCAGACATCTGCTCTGCCGAAAAGCTGGGGGGAATTATCCTTGACGGCGCATTCTCCCATTATGCCGCTGCCGACAGCCTTGATGAGGACGACATCGCCTACACCGCCGCTCAGACGGAGAGATTTTTCGATGTATGCGGCAGGGTGAGGGCACAGGGTATCGCTCTCAGGCACACCCACTGCCTTAACAGCGCAGGAGGTGCGTTCAGATTTGACAGCCGCAGCACTCTTGTCCGCTTCGGAATCATGCTCTACGGCTTAAAGCCCGACAGAAGCCTTGTTCTGCCCGTGAAGCTCACTCCCGTAATGGACCTGAAGGCTGCTGTTTCCTATGTGAAGCCCGTTAAGGCAGGCAGCTTTGTAAGCTACGGCAGGACGTATCGTGCCCACAAGGACATTATCGCCGCAACCATTCCCATCGGCTATGCAGACGGCTATTCGAGAAGCCTTTCGGGAAAGGGATATGTGCTGATAAACGGCAGTAAGGCTCCCATTATCGGCAGGATATGTATGGACCAGCTTATGGCTGATGTTACGGATATACCCGGTGTACGTGAGGGCACTGTGGTCACACTTATGGGCACGGAGGGCAGCGAGACTATCACCGCCGATGACCTTGCAGGACTTTGCGGCACTATCGGTTATGAGATAATCTGCGGAATTTCCAAGCGTATACCGAGAGTTATTTACAGAGACGGGGAAATTGCAGATGTGGTGGAGTATTACTGATGATGAGATCTTCGGATAGGCTTGAAAAACAGGTCCTCGGAGAGATAGACCGCAGATCATCCCCTGCAGGGCTGTCACGCAGTGAGCTTTTCGGAAACAGCCTTATGTTCGGGAAAAAATTTTCACAAATAGGTACATATGTATATTCAGATATGAAGGGCTATCACATCGTGTACGTAAATATACACGGAGTCGAAGGCAAAGAGGATATCAAAGAATTTGAGGAGCTTATCCTGCGGCTTATCTGGGACGGGCTGATAGATATGTCATATAGAAAGAGCGGCTATAAGGCAGGCTCGGAGGAAATGGCTCTCGGATATATGAAGCTTATTGACGAGGAGTATTACAACAGAAAAAAAGGTAACAAATTATAATTTTGAGGCAGCTTATTTGTATCGTCCCCGAGCCGTGTGCCTGCCGTGCGAAAAAATTACAGAACGTCTCGCCGCGGGGCGTCACCCGCTTCCGATTTGTCGTGCTGTTGCCATACCTATCGGCGCGGAGTCAAAGCTGACGTCTCTCACAAACCAACAGCGCGACCTCGCCGCGGGGCGACCCCCGCCCTCGCCGCGGAGCGACCCCCGCCGCCGCGGATCGTCACCCGACAGGCTCAGCCTGCTAAAAAAGGGGCTTTAGCAGCCCCCTTTTTTGTCAGACAACAGTCACCTTTTTCTCCTGCGGCTATCCTCGTCCGCACTTCTGCGCCACTGTGCCGACTCGCACAGCTTCGCGCCCCTTCTAACACCGCTCACAGCGGCGCTCATTGCCTCATACTGCACAGCGCAACCTATGCTGTCCGCACAGCAGTCCACAGCGTTTTCCCGCCTTATGCCTATGCTTTCGGCAGTTTCCGCCGCGTCAATGTTCGCTCCCAGGAAAACAAATTCCCAGCCGTATTTTTCCTGCTGTCTGCTTATCATCTGCTTTACCTTTGAAACGGTGTATTTCCTGCTGGCGTTTTCCATTCCGTCGGTGTTGATGATGAATACGGTACGCTCGGGTACGTCCTCGGGACGGGCATATTTATGCACATTCCCGATGTGATGAACAGCCTCTCCCACGGCGTCAAGGAGGGCGGTACAGCCCCCGGGAAGATAATCCTCGTCTGTCATTTTCCCAATGCGTTCAAGGGGCACTCTGTCGTGAAGCACCCTGCTTTCGGTATTAAAAAGCACGGTGGATACAACTGCCTCCCCCTTTTCGCTTTTCTGCTTTTCGATAAGGCTGTTAAATCCCCCCAAAGTATCGCTTTTCAGCCCGAACATTGAACCGCTTTCGTCAAGGATAAAAACTATTTCCGTTAAATTTTTTCTCATAATTGCGACCATTCCTTTCTTGAGAGTTTTGTTTCTTTGTCGGCAGACAAAGGAACAAAACCCTGTATGATTTATTTTGTATCTTAATGATACATCATACGGAGGGGAAAATGGTCGCATTTCAAGCGACATTTATCCGCCTATCAGGCTCTGGTCAAAAGCAAACAAAGTCTCGTTTATTTCAAAAATATCATACATCTTATTTTCAATAAAGAACTTGATTATCACGTCAAATTTAATGCTGTTTGAAAGGGTGTAGCCTGCCTTTTCAAGCAGCCTTTCCGTTTCCTCAAGGTCAAGCTCAAGGGCTATGGCAAAGGAAATGGCGGTCTGCTTTTTCGGGCGGTAATCCGTATCGCTCCGTATCTTTGAAAAGAGCCTGCGGTCGATGTTTGCCTTTTTGTAGACCTGCACGTCCGTAAGTCCTCTTTCGTCTATCATTCTGAGCAGCGCATGGGAAAATGTCTCGTCCATATTCTCAAAGGATATGGGTGCGGCGCAGATATCCTCCGAAAGCTGCACAGCCTTTGGAGCCGCTTTTCTGAACATCTGCCCGCCGAAAACATTTCTGCTTCGGTATGGGCTGTCACAATGCTCCTCCGCATAGTTATCGTCAATGTATCTGCGGATATCACTCATCAGCTTTTCGCTGACCGAAACTGCATTTTTATCAAACACCACCAGGGTGATATCCATCTCGTTTTCGGACAAAAAATCGCTTATTGCCGACACGGCGACCTGCAGAGCCTTGTCCTTGGGATAGCCGTATACCCCGGAGGATATGAGGGGAAATGCCACAGATGCACAGCCCTTCTCCTTTGCAAGGATAAGGGAGTTTTTATAGCAGGAGTAAAGAAGCTCCTTTTCGCCGTGAGCGCCGCCCTGCCATACGGGTCCTACGGTGTGGATTATGTATTTGCAGGGCATATCATAGCCCTTTGTTACCTTCGCCTGTCCCGTTTCGCAGCCTCCCAGAGTGCGGCACTCCCTGAGCAGCCCCGCCCCTGCCGCACGATGTATCGCTCCGTCAACTCCTCCGCCTCCCAGCAGAGAATTGTTCGCCGCATTTACAACGGCATCCGCTGTGACTTTGGTTATATCGTTTCTGATTATGGTAAAAGGCATAATAGTGCTCCTTTCCTTTTGAACTGACTGAATATGCTGCCAATGTATAATAATTATACCAAACTATCTGCAACAAAATCGTAACAGCAAAAAATCTGCCCGTCCTGAACCAAAACCGCAGAACGGGCAGAATTTATTTTATGCGCCTTGCTTCAACATAATATCTCTTGTCCTCGGCGTGACCCATAGAAAAGGTTTTTCTCGGGAGAGCGCCGTCCTTTATTACCGTGGGGAAAAGCTCCTCCTTGCCCATATCGGGAAGCAGTATGCCTGCACGACCGGGAGCCTTTGCAAGGCGCTTTACCACATCTGCTCCGTGAATGTAGTCTATCTTTCCGCTCTTATCCTTTAAATATCCGTCAAGGAAGCTCTGAACGCTGCCTACGGTGAGATTTGAGGAGGGTTTTTCTATTCCGAAACGCTTTGCCTCGCCGCCGCATATCCATTCAAAGGACTGCATATTTTCAGAAATATTTTCGGTAAGTCCCAGCGCCGCGGTCATTTTTTCAAGAAGGTCGGCGGTATCTATGTCGGTGATTATCCTGTGGATAGCCTCAAACTCAAGCGCGTCGCTGTGGAGATTTACTATCTCCGCAAGGGCATAGCGCGCAGGGTGGTCGGACATATCCTTACCCGGGTTTTCACGCTTTAATTCCTCGTAATACTCCTTTGCGGTGGCAAGGGAATGGTTTCCGTCGCCCATTGCATACAGCAGCACGGGAACATCCTTTATGCCATAGCGCTTTTCAAAGCCTTCCCTGCTGCCAAGCTCCGCAAGCGCCTTGTCGCAGTGGTCAATATCCTCGCCCTGAACAAGATATCCCTTGATACTGCCGCCGTTTTTCATCAAAGTAAAATCGTATACCTTTTCAAGAGAGCTTTTCTTCTCACCAATTTTCTCGATAACGGTCTTTTCGGGGTCGTCTATGAGTATCATTATGTGTGGCAGCTCCAAGGGCGCTCCGCGGCGGACTTTAAGTCTCGGAGGTATGCGCTCGGCAACGGTGGCTTCGGTGGCTCTTACGGGAGATGTGCTGCCCTTGCGGAAATCATACTGCTCTAAGTCTATCATTCCCACAAGTCCCTGACGGAGCTTGCCTGTGCTGTCGGTGCGCTCCACGTATATGAAGGAGTCTTTGTATTCCCTGAAAATGCCCTTTTCAAGATAATCGTTCATTGTGCGGCGGATATCCTCTATCCGCTTTTCCGAGTCGGGGCTTTCAAGATATGCTTCGGGGAGGATAAGCTTTAATGCGGAACAGCCGTCTCCTGCAATTTTCGCAGCGTCCTCCCAGTATTCGGGCTGAGACGTGAACTGGTCGCAGGCAACAACTGCCCATCTGCTCATATCCTGTGCGGCAGGGAGAAGTATATCTGCGGCACAAAACGCTGTAGATGATCTTTTCACTTTTTTCATTCCTTTCATTCTTCGGTGAAGCTGAGCTTCATTGACATATAAATGGACTTGTCCTCGATAAATTTAAGCTTTTTGTACAGGGGATATCCGCACTTTGTGGCACGCAGCTCTATGTATGACAGGTCCCATGCCTTGCCGTCCTCGATCGCCATATTCACGAGAGTTTCGCCCACTCCTCTCCTGCGGAACTCGGGAAGGGTGTAGACGTTCATCAGCGTTCCCGTTTTTCCCGTAATGAAAAGGGGACTGGCAGGCTTATTTATGAGCAGGAAGAAAACGCAGCCTGCCGCTCTGCCGTCCTCCTCCGCAAGATATACAACGCAGTCTCTGTTCAGGTGCTCCTGAAAATAGCCCTTTGATTTGTCGGCTATCTCGTCAAACACCGACTGCTCAAGGTCCTCATGAGTCTCGTGCATATACCCGAGGCGCAGCTCTATAAGCGTGGGGATATCCGCAGGCTTTGCTTTTCTGTAGGTTATCATTTTTGCAAGTCCTTTCACTTTTCTTTCATTTCAGATTATAGCACATTATGGGGTGTATGTCAACCGAAGAAAGAATTAAAAAAAGACCGTCAGGCGAAAAATAAACCGCTTGACAAATCTTGTGGGAAAATGTATAATTAAATCGGTACATAGTACCGAAGCAGCCAATAGAGAGCAAAAGCTCTGACGGCAGGCGGCGTGTCTCCTCTTTCCCCTGCATAATCTCCTTGGGAAGGAGGTGCAGATCGTATGACGATTCTTGAAGTATGTGCGTTGTCAGCTCTCGCAGTTGATGTAATTCGCCTTATCATAGAAATTCTGAAGTACAGAAGCGACAAAAAAGACTGACCGCCCAAGTTGCACCTTGAGCGGTCAGTTGTCTAACATCAAGTTAGCGACATAAACCAATCTTGGAGGCAAGCCGTCTGCACGGCTGCTTCTTTATTTTTAGTATAGCATATTTTAATATGATTGTCAAGAAGAAATTTTATCTCCTTAGCTTCCCCTGCTTCTCCGCATATTCTCTCAGCCTGCCGTTTGCTGCGTTCGCACGACCGAAGCTGTCAAGGCAGCAGATGACCTGCCCGCAGCTGTCAATAAGCTCTCTTGCCGCCTGCTCGTTTTCGGTCGATATGGGCTCGAAGGGCTTTTCGGAGATCACCCTTGCCGCAAGTGCCCTTGCCGCAGGAAAATCAATATCGTTTTCGTGGACAACTCCCGCCGCAAAGGGGATATCGAGCCTCTGGAGCCTGCGAAACACCCCTGTTCCCCTGCCGTTACCCCCGATGACGAACACTCTCGGCTCACCCTCGGGGGCAGCAAGCTCCGCCGTGCAGAAGCGTTCCTCGAAGCTGCCCTTTTCAATGCCGTACAGGGCAGTTATCCGCTCGTTTGTGAAGATCTCCTCGGGTGTGCCCTGTCCCTCTATGCCATTGCCGCCAACGCATATAACGTGGTCGGATATCCGCTCAGCCATATCCAGCTCGTGCATCGACATTATCACCGCAAGCCCCTTTTCCCGTACAAGGCGGCGGAGAATGTCAAGGAGCTTCAGCTTATGACGGATATCAAGAAATGAGGTCGGCTCGTCAAGGACAAGTATCCGGGGCTCCTGACATATGGCTCTTGCAAGCATCACCCTCTGCCGCTGTCCGTCGCTTATCCGTGAAATATCCCTGTCCGCAAGATCTGTAACGTCCGTAAGCTCCATTGCCTCCGCCACCGCCCGCTTATCCTCGGGGGAAAGTATGCCAAGCCTGCCCGTATAAGGGTATCTGCCCGCACCCACCGCCTGACGGCAGGTCATAAGCTCGGGGTCTGTCCGCACTGTCATAAGCAGGGACATTTTCTTCGCAAGCTCCTCGCCCTTGAAGGAGGCAAGCTCCTCCCTGCCTACAAAAACTGCTCCGCCAAGGGGTTTTATCTGTCGGGAAATGGTTTTAAGCATTGTGGATTTTCCTGCGCCGTTGGGTCCTATGAGGGTGACTATCTTCCCCGGGTGGAGAGATATGCGGATATTGTCAATGAGTATTTCCGAGCCGTAGCCCACCGCAAGGTCATGGGCGGTTAGGACTGTGTCCTGCATTTTCTCTCCTCCTTTCTGATAAACGGGTCCTATATTATTAAAATTAACGCTGATTTATGTATCTTAAATAAAAATTTCCGAATTAAAATATTGTTCCTGAAATTTGATTTTTTCCATTATTTCTTCCTTGCTGAAAGAGAGCCCTTCGGGGCAGACCACCCATTTTTCTTCTACATCATCATATCTGTGAACTATCGCGATGATCTTGCCCGTAAAGCTTTCAACAGCTTTATTTACGCCTAATATATATGCGTCCTGCTCTTCTCCGTCCGGTGCAATTATCCCTTCTATATAGCCATAGTTGATAGGATAAACCATATCCTTGTGCTTCGGGTGAATGCTCCCCAGAGGTCTGTCAACAGTGACCGTTACAATATCGCCCAGCATATTTATGCCTCCTCATATCCTAACTAAGCTTTTTATATCATATCATATTTATAGCTGCCGCTCGTGACACAGCCCAAACTTTAAAGAATAAATCATAATTTTTCATTCATTTTCCGCCCAGCCATGATAGCAATGACCACAGGCGCGCCCACAATAGCCGTTACCGAGCTTATGCTAAGCTCCGAGGGGGCGAAAAGTATCCTTGCAGGCAGGTCGCACATAAGGCAGAACACCCCTCCCCCCAGAAATGCGGCAGGGATAATTAGCTTCGGGTCGGCAGTCCCGAAAAGCTTTTTGATAAGATGAGGAACGGCTATCCCCACAAAGGAAACAGGTCCCGCAAATGCCGTTACGGCGGCGGAAAGCAGGCTTGAGACAAGTATCAGCCCCACTCGGAATGCCTTGATATTCACTCCCGAGCTTTGTGCATATACCTCTCCCAGACGGTATGCGTTTATCTGCTTCGACATCAGAAACGCCGCCCCAAGGCAGATAAATATTACGGGGGAAAAGGCTTTCACATCTTCCGGATCAATTCCCGAAAAGCTGCCCATTGACCAGCTGTGGAGATTAACGATATTTGAGTCGTCCGCAAATGTGACCGCAAGATCCGTTATTCCCGAGCAGATGTAGCCTATCATAACGCCGCACACCACAAGCATGGAGCTTCGCTTTATCTTAGGCGACACCGCCAGAATAAAGCCCATTGTCAGCATTGAGCCTGCAAAGGAGGATATGATAAGCGCACCCGATGTAAGGGGGATCCCCCTTTGCAGAAAAAATATCATCGCCATTGCCACCGTAAGCTTTGCCCCCGAGGATATCCCCAGGACAAAGGGTCCTGCAATGGGATTTGCAAAGTAGGTCTGCAAGAGATATCCCGAAACCGCAAGCCCTCCCCCCAGCACCGTTGCCGCAAGCATTCTCGGCAGACGTATGGAGAGTATGATATTTGCGGCTGTTGTCCCCCTTTCCGCTCCCGTAAGGACGTTTATGACCTCTTCGGGTGAAAAGCTGACGCTGCCCGAAAAAAGGCTTGCCGCCGACAGGAAAAGCAGGAGCAGCACAAGGATAATGTAGCCGAGGATATACCGCTTTGTTTCCTTTTTCATTTCACACTCTCCCTTCCTGCCTGTTATTTCAGTCTGTAAAAATACTCCATTTCGTCCTCTGCTTCACCCGTAAAAATAAGGTTCAGCTCACGAATGACCTCTGCCGCTCCCGTTGTCTGCTGAAACATATTTTTATCCGTACACCACACGTCTCCCGTTTTCACCGCCTTGAAGCTGCCGAGGAGAGTGTTTTTATCCATAAGCTGTGCAAGAGTTTCCATTCCCCCGTCAATGGTGCTGTTGTAGATAAGCACATCTGCCTCCGCCGCTCCCGAATAAAAGGATTCAAACTGCATATTCATGGTGGACTGAGCATTTTCCTCAACATTTAAGTCCTCGGGCGTGAAGATATATTCTCCGCCCCCCAGCTCTATCATTCGGGAAACATAATCTCCCGGCTTTCTGACAACCGCATAGCCGTTTGAGGAAATGTAGAAAAATGCGGCGGTCTTTCCCGTGCTGCCGCTTCGGGTAATGCTGTTAAGCAGCTCGGACTGCTCCGAAAAAAGCTGTTCCGACTCTTCCTCCCTGCCCGTAAGCAGACCGTACAGCTTTACCCATTCAAGCCGCCCCAAGGGGTGAGTCTCATAGCTTGAGCGCTCGATAAGCACGGGTATTCCCAGCCGCTCAAGCTGCTCCTTTACCTCGGGCTTGTGGTATATCATGGTGGACTCTATTGCAACGCTGCACCCCTCGGACAGGATAAGCTCATAGTCGGGAGCAGAGTATTTTCCTGCATAGAGGATATCCTCATTCGCCATTGCTTCTTTTACTTTTGGCAGCGCCCAGTCTCTTTCAAGGGTGGCTGTGGCACGGATATTGCCCTCCGCCCCTATGCCGAAAAGCATATCCATCGCGGAAGATGCGGCAAGGTAGATATTGTCCGCAGGGGTGCGGATAAGGGTGATATTATCGGGTATCTCCCCCACCGCTTCATTTTCGGGCACAAGCAGATATTTTTCCCCGTCCGAAACGGTCACAAGGGAAATGCCATTTTCGTAATGATCGACAGAAAACTGAGTGGCATACTCAAGCTCCATCTGTCCCGCAGGCTCTGAATTTTCAAGGGAAAATCCGTCTGTATCGGCTTTTCCCGAGCAGGCACACAGCAGTATGGCGCAGAGCAGTATTCCCCCGAGCTTTTTTATGCTTCTCATTGCGCTGTAAGGCTAAGCGAGTCAAAATACAAGGTGTATTCTATCTCGTGGGGAGTGCTCATTGCGGTGGTGTTTGCGGAAACGGGCATTTTGTAGTCAAAGCCCGTTACGGGAATGACAAATTCCGAATTGCCCTCGGTGTTCTGAGGATAATATTTCTCGCCGCCAACTGTCATACAGTCGTAATTTGAGCTGCCCCAGACAATTTCGGCAAAGACTTCTCCGTCTGAAACGGTGAGCCTTGCGGGAGAATTTATTTTCGCCCTGCCCGAGCCGCCCTCAAGGGAGACATCCACAGTATATTCCCCGTCCGCAAGTCCCAGACTTCCGGCAGTTTTGATAACGCCCTCGGCAAAGCTTTCCGCAGGGAGAGAGTCTGCGCGGAAAAGGAGAGTGCGGTCATACCACATTTCCTTCTTTTTGCTGAATGCGGCGCAGTCAGTGCCCATATCAAGCCCCTCCACGGGAACGGTAAAGGAATGGGTGCCGTCGGGGTTTTCCTCAAAGGGGATATACCCCTCCTCCGAGGCGTTTTCGCCCTTGCCCATAAATACGTACAGATAGCCCGTGCCGCCCATTGTCATTCTTGCGGTCATTTTCCCCTCGGAGACTGTAAGAACACAGTCGGTGACGGTGAACATTGATGAGCTTGAGTCCACCTTTATGTTATATTCCCCGTCCTTTAAGCTGTCGGCATAAACGGGAGTCATATCCTCGGGGATAACAAGCCCGTCGGGAACGGTCTGTGCACCCTCGGCAACGGCATTTGTGCTTTCTGCGCTTGTCTCTGAAACGGCTTCGGATACAGTGGTCTCGGCTAAGCTGTCACCGTTCTGATTTGAACAGGCAGAAATGATAAATATTGACATTACAAGCAGCAATGACAGATATGCTTTTTTATTCATTTTGATTTTCATTCCTTTAAAAGCAGTCTCTCCCCGAATAAACGGAGAGAGGTCTGCTGTGTATAATATGGTTATTAGTATTATCAGTTCAGAGAGTCAATTGCTGCCTGAGCGTGGTCGGCGTAAATTTTTCTTATCTCCTCGTTCTCGCCCAGACCTTTAAGAACGCATATAACTTCATATCCCTCGTCCTCAAATGTCCTTTTCCATGAGCCGTCCTCGTCGCCTGCCATATCGTTGTTGGCATGGTCGCCCGCAACAACCATAAGGGGCTGTAAAACAACTCTCTTGTAATTTCCCGCCTTGACCGAAGCCATTACATCATCAAGGGTGGGAGCAGCTTCAACTGTGCCGATAAAATAGTTATCATATCCGCCTGCGGCAAAAAGCTCCTGCATTTTCGAGTAAACGCCGTTTGCGGAATGCTCCGTTCCGTGACCCATAAAGCAGATGGCAGTCTCCCCGTCGTCATACTCCTTGGTATCATCGGTAATGGCTTTTATCACGCGGTCGAAATCCTCGTCGCTTGTAAGAAGAGGCTCGCCGAATACCACCTTTTCAAAGGCATCGGAATAATTTGCAGCCTTTTCCACTATCTCGTCATACTCAATGCCGTTCATAAGATGGGTGGGCTGGATAACAAGGTTTTTGACCCCATTGTCCGCCGCACGGGTAAGGGCTGCGTCGATATCGTCGATAAGAATGCCGTCACGTCTCTGAACGTGGTCGATGATGATATTTGAGGTAAATCCGCGTCTTACGGAATAATCGGGAAACGCCGCTTCAAGGTCGTTTTCTATGGCTCCCACCGTAATGCGGCGGCTGTCGTTATAGCTTGTGCCGAAGCTTACCACTAAAAGCTCGTTTTCTCCGATATCGTCCTGATTTCTTACATTATCCAACGAAGCGTCTCCTGTGTCATAGTTTTCCTCATCTTCTTCTGTGGCTTCTTCCTGTTCGGAAGTCTCCCGGGACTGAGCGGGTTCCTCAGTCTCTTCGGCAGGCTGCCCGGTTTCCTCGGACTGCACAGTTTCGGAAACAGTCTCGGAAACAGTTTCCGAAGGGATTTCGCCGCCGTTCGTTCCTCCGCAGGCTGTTATTGACGCCAGAACTAAAAGCGCAGTAACAGCCGCAATAATTGCTTTTGACCTTTTCATAATAATTCTCCTCCGTTTTTTCGGAGGCATTGACAAAAAATGCCCTCTTACGAAACGTAAAGAGGGTACAGCAAACAAGACCCCGCCTTAAAATTTTTTTAGGCGGCGCCCGGAATGTACGATCAATACCTCGTGATCTTGGGATCTTATCCCTGTACAAGCAAGCGGCAGGTTTCCTGGCTTAAAGATCATCACTCACGGGACGTCTTCCCGACCGAAATGGTCAGTGACTGCCTTTTTCAAGGCTTTGCCCGTTCGCTCCCTTATCACAGTGACGAGATCGTGCAGGATTTGCACCTGCTTCCCTTTTACCCCCGGACCGGACAGATCAGCCCGCCGGGGCACCGTTTGCCTTTATTAAATTTTCGACTTGTATGCATACATTGTCATACTAATTATACCACATGGGAAACAGTTTTCAAGCCCGAACATTTAAAATCATAGCCTTGCACTAATTCCGAATGTCAGGTCGGATTTTTTTGGAGATATCCAACAAAAATAAAATGCCTTTCCCGTTGGCATTGACAATTTTTTTGAGATATATTATACTATAGTTATAATATCAAAGAAAAGGAGAGCGTATATGTTATGAAAGCAAAAGGCTTTATAGGCGATTTTAAGGCACTTAATTTCCTTATGCTCCTTGCGGCAGGCATTATCAATGCCATAGGAGTAAACCTGTTTTTAGCCCCTGTTCACCTCTACGACAGCGGCATTTCGGGAACCTCAATGCTCCTTTGCAGGCTGCTTCCCGCAGTTCCTATGTCGGTGTTCCTCATTATTCTGAACGTTCCCCTGTTTATTTACGGCACGAAAATGCAGGGTATGCATTTTACAGTCTACTCTATCTTTGCGGTCTTTGTATATTCGGCTGCTTCCTACATAATCACGTATCTGTGCGGCTTTGACCTGAGCGCAGGCTCTCCCATCGCAGGCAGCGACCTTCTTCTATGTGCCATTTTCGGCGGACTTATCTCGGGTGTGGGCAGCGGTCTCACTATCCGCTTCGGCGGCGCCATTGACGGAATTGAGGTCATGGCGGTGATATTTGCAAAGCGGCTGGGACTTACGGTGGGCAACTTTGTTATGATATACAACGCTGTCCTTTACATTGCGGCAGGCGCTATACTAAAGGATTTTATCCTTCCCCTTTACTCCATCATCACCTACTGCGCCGCCATCAAAACGGTGGATTTCATTGTGGAGGGCTTCGACAAGGCAAAATCCGCTATGATAATCACAAGCAAAAAGGACGAGATAAGCGAGGACCTTTCGGAGACCTTCGGTCACGGCATCACTCACATTCAGTCTCACGGCTATTACAAGGGCAAGGAGCAGACCATAATATACTTCGTTGTGAACCGCTTCCAGATAGCAAAGCTCAAGGCTATCGTTGCAAAGCACGATGAAAAAGCCTTTGTGACTATCACGGACGTTTCGGACATTATGGGCAGCAGCCTTAAATCGGATAAATAAATCTCTCCCCGTCATACCGTTCTTTGGTATGACGGGGAGATGTTTTTTATAGCTCCAAAATATCCTTTATTGCATCCTCCGAAAAGCCTGATGCATAGTTAACTTTGAAATAATCTTAACTTATATGCCAAAAATTCCCTTAATATCATCGTCTGAATAACCTATTGCCTTCATTCGGGCAATGATCTCATCGTCCCTTTCGGCTTTTCCTTCGGCTCTGCCTTTGGCTATACCTTCGACTATTCCCTCGGCTCTGCCTTCTGCTCTGCCTTTGGCTATTCCCTTGTCCATTGCCTCTTTCAGATAAGTAGCCTCATCATGAAGAGCCTTCTCGCGCATACGAGCAATTTCACGGACACGCGTATCCTCGCTCATATCGTAAATCACTCTTACCGCTTTCTGCATAATAGGCACATTGGTATTTTCAAGCATAGTCAGCTCCTCCTCCTTATCCGCGTTGATATACTGCAGCCACAGTTCCTTCCTGTTCTTGGGATCAGGCTTGCGGCTAATCTTTTTAAGCTCAAAGAAATGAATGGAAAATTTATCCGAAAATATCTCCCCCGTGTCCTTGATCGCCGTCACCACCTCGGTGTGGTAATTATCCCCCTTGAACATATTGAAATTGATGATGTTAATTGCAATAGTCTGCTTGAGGTCGCCGTAATCCTCGCCGCTTTTAAGCTCAGAGGTATACAGCTTCGCCCAGTAAAACAGCGTCCTGTCCCGATAATCGGCGTGCTCCTTCACCTGTATCTCCACATTCACAAGCTTGTCATCAACCTTTAAGCTAAGGTCAAGCCTGCTGAATTTTCCCAAAGCACTCTCGGGCGGAAGCTCGGGATTGGTTATTGTTATCTCGGTTATCTTCTCGCTGGGGATATCAAGCATTGCCGAGATAAAATCGTGAAGCATATCCTTGTTTTCGGTGAAAATTTTCTTGAAAATAACATCAAGCTTTGCCGAAACCACGTCACGTCCCATAGCTATCGCCTCCCTTTTCTTTAGTATAACACATAACACATAAAAATTCAAGCAAAAAAATCGGGGAACGATCACGTCCCCCGAAAAATTTTATATATCACATCAAAGCGACTTGAGCTTCTTTTCAAGCTCTTCCTTGACAACCTTGGGAGTAGCCGCACCTCTCAGCTCCTTGTTGCACTGTCCCATAAGGAAGCCGAATACCTTGACATCGCCGCCCTTGTACTGATTAACAGCCTTTTCGTTTGCGGCAAGCACCTTTTCAATGACCTCGAGCACCTTGCCTGTGTCGCTGACAATGAGCATACCCTCGCGCTTTGCGATAGCCTCGGGGTCGCCGCCCTTTTCAGCCATCTCACGGAAAATTTCCTTGGCGTCGTTCTTTGTTACCTTGTCGGTATCGGACATCTCCACAAGCTTTGCAATATCTGCGGCGGTGAACATAGGCTTGTCAATGTCTATCTCGCCTAAGTTCATACGTCTCATTATCTCGCCGTTGATGAAGTTAACGAGAGACTTGGGATTGTTGTAGCACTTGAGCGCTTCCTCAAAGAGGTCGGATATCTTCTTGGTGTTGACGATGACCTTTGCCTCTTTCTCGGGAATGCCGAAGCCGATGTATTTTGCAAGTCTGTCCTTGGGCATTTCGGGGAGAGAGTTCTTTATCCTCTCAAGGTCCTCGTCATAGAAGTTCACCTGTAAAATATCGGGGTCGGGGAAATATTTGTAGTCGTGAGCGTCCTCCTTGGTTCTCATGGACTTGGTCTCGCCGCGGTTTGCGTCAAAACGTCTTGTCTCCTGAACTACCTTGCCGCCGCGGTCAAGTATCTGCGCCTGGCGCTTTATCTCAAACTCGATTGTGCGGTAAATGGACTTGAGGGAGTTTACGTTCTTTATCTCGGCTCTTGTGCCGTACTCGGTGTCGCCCTTTTTCATCAGGGAGATGTTTACGTCCGCACGGATAGAGCCCTGCTCCATCTTACAGTCGGAAACTCCCGAATACTGGAGCAGCAGAGCGATCGTCTCAACGAGAGTCCTTGCCTCCTCGGGAGAGGACATATCGGGCTCGGTAACTATCTCGATAAGAGGTATTCCGCAGCGGTTGTAGTCACAGAGAGACACACCGTTCAAGTCGTCGTGGATAAGCTTTCCTGCGTCCTCCTCAAGGTGGATACGATTGATGCGGATAGATTTCTGCTTCTTTTCGCCGTTCTCCTCGTACTCGATGGGCACAGAGCCGTTGATGCACAGAGGCAGGGGCATCTGGGATATCTGATAAGCCTTGGGCAGGTCGGGATAGAAGTAGTTCTTTCTGTCGAAAACGGAGAATTTGTTGATATCGCAGTTTAAAGCATAGCCTGCTCTTACCGCATATTCAACCGCAGTCTGGTTGATAACGGGGAGAGTTCCGGGCATACCCGAGCAGACGGGGCAGCAGCGTGTGTTTCTGTCGCCGCCGAATTCAGCGGAGCAGGTGCAGAATACCTTTGAATTGGTAAGCAGCTCCGAGTGTATTTCAAGACCGATAACGGGAATGTAATCTGATACTGACATAGCTTCATTCACCCTTTCTGATCATATTTTTGCCGCAATGCGGCTGAAGTTCTTTTCAAAAGCGTCTGCGGCGCCGATAATGGAAGCCTCGTCCCACATTCTGCCGATAAGGGACATACCGATGGGCATACCCTTTTCGTCATAGCCGCAGGTGGTGGAAATAGCAGGGAGAGAAGCGATGTTAACTGTAACTGTGCAGATATCTGCCTGATACATCTTCTTGGGGTCGTCGATATTCTCGTTCACGCCGTATGCAACGGTAGGAGCGGTGGGAGTGAGTATCATATCGCACTTTTCGAATATCTCGCCGTATTCCTCTCTTATCTTCTGCTTGAGAGCCATAGCCTTGCCGTAGTATGCGTCATAGTAGCCCGAGCAGAGAGCATAGTTTCCGAGGAGTATGCGTCTCTTTACCTCGTCGCCGAAGCCCTCGCTTCTTGAAGCGGTCACAAGCTCGTTGTAATTGCCTGCAATGTCGCTTCTGTGACCGTACTTTATGCCGTCGTAACGGGAAAGGTTTGAGGAAGCCTCTGCGGAGGAAATGAGGTAATATGCGGCAACGGCATATTTAAGGGAGGGCATTGAGCATTCAACAAGCTCTGCGCCCATTTCCTTGTACTTGTCAGCCGCAGCAAGAACGGTCTTTCTTACAACATCGTCTATGCCCTCGGCATAGAACTCGGAAGGAATGGCGATCTTAACGCCCTTCATATCCATACCGATCTTAGATGTATAATCATCAACGGGATTTTTGGAAACTGTACCGTCATGAGGGTCGTAGCCTGCAATGGTGTTAAGGATAATTCCGCAGTCCTCAGCGCTTCTTGCAACGGGACCGATCTGGTCAAGGGAGCTTGCGAAAGCTACCAGACCGTAACGGGAGACCCTGCCGTAGGTGGGCTTGAGGCCCGTAACGCCGCAGAAGGAGGAGGGCTGACGGATAGAGCCGCCCGTATCCGAGCCCAGAGCCGCAGCGCAGAGATCTGCGCCCACAGCCGCAGCGGAGCCGCCCGATGAACCGCCGGGAACTCTTGTCAGGTCATAGGGATTTTTGGTTTTCTTGAAAGCGGAGGTCTGGGTGGAGCCGCCCATAGCAAATTCGTCCATGGAGGTCTTGCCCAGCATTACGATGTTCTCGGCTTCAAGCTTCTCCATAACGGTGGCGTTATAGGGAGGAATGAAGTTCTCCAGCATTTTTGAAGCGCAGGTGGTCTTAACGCCGTCTGTGCAGATATTGTCCTTGATAGCAAGGGGAATACCGCAGAGGGGAGAAGCATTTCCTGCGTCAATTTTCTTCTGAGCCGCCTCTGCAGCGGTCATAGCCTCGTTCTCGGTGACGGTGATGTAGCTCTCAAGGCTGCCGTCCACAGCCTTTATCCTGTCAAGGTATGCCTTTGTAAGCTCGGGGGAGGAAATTTCCTTCCTGTCGAGCATACCGCGCATTTCCTTTATGGTAAGGGAAGTTACTTCCATTAAACACAACTCCTTAATTTTTATTCAACGACCTTGGGCACTACAAAGCAGTTCTCGCTCTGTACGGCATTCTGCAAAAGCTTTTCGGTGGGAAGGGAGGGCTTAGCCTCGTCCTTTCTGAGATCCTTAAGATAAACGTTGTGATTGTCCTTGAGAGGGTCGTAGGCAATGTCTATTTCCTTGATGGTATCCATTATTTCGATAATGCTCGTCATATCCTTGACAGCCTGCTCAAGCTCCTCGTCGGTGAAGCTCAGCTTTCCAAGCTTTGCAAGGTATTTGACCATATCAAGCTCCATATAAGTTCCTCTTTTCTCTTGATTTTTCGCTGCTTTTTTTCGCAGACAATAATACCTAATTATTATACCATATATTTTGCGGTTTTGCAAGTGTTTTTCGCACAGACCGCAAAATTCCCTTGATTTTTCCCCGGGATTTTTGCAGTGCTCTGCCGTCACCCGGTCTTTCCGCCCAAAAACGGCTCCCGCATTTCTGCGAAATCCGTCCGGAATTATTTGTCCCATATATGCCCGGATATCTTCTCAGGATAAATTTCCGTCATTGTCCGTCTGCAATAAACTCCACCGAATTTATGACCGAGTAAATATCCTCAAGAGAGTCCATACACATCGTTATAGTATAGCTGTAATTAAGATCAGAAACAGGATAGGCGTCAAATGCGGCTTCGTATTTCCCCTTCCGGGAGTTTTCCGATAAATAAAGTATTCCGCAGATATTATCCGATTCATATACATAAGCGTCCTTGTAGACCGAGAGTGCGGATACTCTGAACGTTCCGAGAACAGTAAATGCAGTGGCTTTGTCCATATCCCAGAAGCTGTAGTCCTCCTTGTCAAGCAGAACAATGCATTTGTATGAAGCAAAGCGTGAGTCGGGAATACCGTTTCCGAAGCTCTCAAAAGTGTCAAGCAGCCTATTGAAAGCCTTTTCATCGGGAATATTTTCATTCTCGGCATACATAGCGTAGTCTGTCATATCCATAACAGTGTCATTGGGCTTAGGAAACAGCAGGACAGCCTCTTGGGTATCCTTTCGCTCATATCGCTTTAAGGGGTGAAGATTTTCCTCTTCTGAATCGGGCTTCTTTTCAAGCTCAAATCCCGACGGGATATCAAGGGCAATAAATTCATTCTCCACCCTTACAAAGCTGTCGTTTCTCACATCGTACCCGTCAAAATGATCGCCCTTGTGGTAATCAATGGAGGGCAGAAAATATTTCTTCGCCATTATGCCCATAGCCGCACGGGGCAGTATCACCCATATAACAATGCCAAGAATAATAACTGCTGCCCCAATGCAGGAAATAATTATTTTGGTTTTCTTTTTCATTATGTACCCCTTTTTCCAAATTTTGCAAGTAAAATCTGCCTGATTTTCGGGAGAGCATTATTTATCCTTCCATCTTAAACTCCACCGAATTTATCACCGCATAAATATCCTCAAGAGAGTTCATATCTATGAATAATGTATAGCTGTGATTAAGGTCTGAAACGTGAAAAGCCTCAAATATGGCCTCATATTCCGGCTTGCTCTCGTCATAGGTATTTTCCCTTATCTGAATTATCCCGTTTACATTATCCGATTCGTAAACATAAAGGTACTTGCAGTTTGAGAATGCATACGCTCTGCTCATTCCCACAATGTTAAATACCGTAGCTTTGCCCAGATCCCAAAAGCTGTAGTCCTCCTCGTCAAGCAGAACAGCACATTTGTATGAAGCAAAGCGTGAGTCGGGCATACCGTTTCCGAAGCTTTCAAAAGCATCAAGCATCCTTTGGATATCCTTTTCGGAAGCGTCATCGGCATATTGTTCGTAATCAGTCATATCCAAAACGGCATTATTAGGCTCCGAATGCATAAAAACCGTTTCACTTGTGTCATTGCATTTGTAAAAAAACGGCATATATTCATTTTCAAGAACCTCAAAGTCCGAAGGGATAGCCACCGAAATAAAATCGCTCTCCAACCTTTTAAAGCTGTCGTTTCTCACATCATACCCGTCAAAATATTCACCCTTGCTCTCAAAACAGGGCATAATATATTCCCTTGCCGCATTGCTCAAAGCCGCACGGGGCATTATCACCCATATAACAATGCCAAGAATAATAACTGCTGCCCCAATGCAGGAAATAATTATTTTGGTTTTCTTTTTCATTATATACCCCTCTATCCAAATTCTGTCCTAATAAGCTTTAAATTTATATTACCATATTTTCACCCAAATGTCAAATAATCAGAATAAAAGTTTCATTAAAACAGGATTAAAAAAATCCCCGCCTGCAAAAGACGGGGATTTTTGCATATATGCATTACTTTGCGTACTCGATAGCTCTGCTCTCTCTGATAAGATGGACCTTGATCTGACCGGGATAATCCATCTCGTTTTCGATCTTGGCAGCGATCTCTCTTGCAACGAGAGCCATTTTCTCGTCGTTGATCTGCTCGGGAACGACCATGATCCTGACCTCGCGGCCTGCCTGGATAGCGTAGGATTTCTCAACACCCTCGTAGGAGGTGCAGATCTCCTCAAGCTTCTGGAGACGCTTGATGTAGTTCTCGTAGTTCTCGTTACGTGCTCCGGGTCTTGCGGCGGAGATAGCGTCAGCCGCCTGAACGAGAGCCGCAACAACGGTCTTTGTCTCAACATCGCCGTGGTGAGCCTCGATAGCATGAATGACCTCGGGGCTTTCCTTGTACTTGCGGCATACGTCAACGCCTATCTGAACGTGAGAACCTTCTATCTCGTAGCTGAGAGCCTTACCGATATCGTGGAGCAGACCTGCGCGCCTTGCAAGATTTGCGTCAACGCCAAGCTCGGAAGCCATAATGCCTGCCAGGTGAGCGACCTCGATAGAGTGGTCGAGAACGTTCTGACGGTAGGAAGTCCTGTATCTGAGACGTCCGATAAGACGTACAAGCTCGTGGTTAATACCGTGAACATTGGTCTCGAGGATCGCCCTCTCGCCCTCCTGCTTGATACGGTGCTCGACCTCGCGCTTTGCCTTGTCCACCATTTCCTCAATTCTTGCGGGGTGGATACGGCCGTCCGCAATAAGCTTCTCAAGGGCAATTCTTGCCACCTCACGCCTTGCGGGGTCGAAGCAGGAAAGGGTGATAGCCTCGGGGGTGTCGTCAATGATAAGCTCAACGCCTGTGAGGGTTTCGAGGGTGCGAATATTTCTTCCCTCACGTCCGATGATCCTGCCCTTCATCTCATCGCTGGGAAGGGGAACAACGGAAACGGCAGTCTCAGCCACCTGGTCGGCGGCGCACTTTGCAATGGCAAGAGAAATAAGGTTTCTCGCCTTGTCCTCGCATTCGTCCTTGAGCTGGGTCTCGTACTGCTGGATCTTCAGCGCTTTTTCATGAACAAGCTCATTTTCAAGCATGGAGAGCAGGTGCTCCTTAGCCTGATCCATGGTGAACTGGGAAATTTTTTCCAGTATCTCCATCTGGGAGTGCTTTATCCTGTCAGCCTCCTCCAGCTTTTCGTCAGCGGCTTTCAGCTTCTTCTGGAGCTGTTCGTCCTTTTTCTCAAGGGTGTCGTTTTTCTTGTCAAGGTTTTCTTCCTTCTGCTGGATACGTCTTTCCTGACGGGAAAGCTCGTTTCTGCGCTCCTTGATCTCTTTTTCAAGCTCGGTGCGGCTCTTGTGTATCTCGTCCTTAGCTTCTACAAGAGCGATCTTCTTTTTGCTGTCGGCTTCCTCTTTTGCCGTTTCGATGATGCGCTCAGCCTCCTTTTCGGCGGAGCCTATTGCCGATTCTGCCTGAGATTTGCGGTAATTTATGCCCGCCTTAAAGCAGATAAAGCCCGAAACAGCCGCAGCCACAACAAATATGACCACATAAATGGCATACTGCAACAAAAAAACCTCCTTTTCCTGATACTAAAATATGGTAATCGCTTCGGAGGTCGGTGAAGCTCATAAATATTAAATAAACCGCTTGTTTGGGGAAAGTGACCTTCTTAAAATAATTTACAAAAAAAGTATCTATTTACATAAGCCAAAATATGATCCCGAAAACTTAGCCAGCCGAATAAAAACGGAACGGACGGCTCATAATATATATAAACTTCAGGGGTCCGCAGGGATATGCGGAAACGACTTGAAGCGATAATGTAAAAGCAGTTTCTATAAATGGCAGACGGCATTTTTTCATTATCCTGCCGCTTACCGAAAATATTTTTACTGCAGACACAATATTATTGTAATATAAAATTTTCCTCTTGTCAAGGAATTTTATATAATTTAACACTATTACATAATAAAATTGTAGTTTTGCTGTACAAAAATACCGTTGACATACGGCTCGGTTAGTGATATCATATATATGTGTAAAATTTTAAATCGATGATGAGAGACCCTTTCCGTGCATAAGCGGCTTTCAGAGAGTATCCGGCACAGGCTGAGACCGGATGCGGCTGCGCATAGGACAGGCACCGCTCCCGGAGTCCGCTCAACAGGCGGCGGCAGCCCCCGTTACAGGGCAAATGAGGCGCTTTATTCTTAACAGTAAAGCGTGAAAACGGGTGGAAACACGGTAATTTATCGTCCCGAGGCAATGGCTTTTTAACAAAAGCCTCAGCTTCGGGGCGTTTTTATTTTTTATGGAAAGAAGATCAAGAGATGAACCAGTTAAATGACCTTTACACAAGACTTTCGGGGCTTGCGGTATTCAGAGGCGTTTTAAAGCTAAAGACCATGGGCAGGCTTATGGATATGCTCAAGGAGCAGACCCCTGCCTCTGTGGGCGAGTTTGTAAACTCCCTCTACAAGCACGGCTCCAACCTTTCAAGCTACATCATCAAGGCAGTCACCGAGGACGAGAACACATATCTTCTCAGAAAAGCCCGCAGAGAGCCTATTCCCCCCGTTATGGAAACTGCCGTCCGCAAGGAGCTGGGGCTTTTCAGCGAGATATCCATGCTCACCACCGAAAATGTCCGCACAGCAATGGGCTATATGGGCTACCTTCCCGAGTGGGAGAATACAAACCTTGATTTCGGGGCGATCTACGCCGACAGGATAGACAAGCTTTTCACCAAGGGCTACGGCATATTCGCAAAGTACACCGCCTTTATGCTCAAAGACCACGTGATAACCCCCGTGCTGACCCCCGACCCCCAGCGGCTCTCACAGCTCCCCGCCTATGAGACCCAGCGAAAGATGGTAATAGACAATACCCTTGCTCTCATAAAGGGCCGTCCTGCCGCAAACTGCCTTCTCTACGGCGACGCGGGAACGGGAAAATCCTCTACCGTAAAGGCTGTGGTGAATGAATTTGCAGACAGGGGTCTCAGGCTCATCGAGCTAAAAAAAGCCCAGCTCCACGAGCTCCCCGACGTTATGGAGAGCATTGCGGACAATCCCCTTAAATTCATCATTTTCATAGACGACCTTTCCTTCTCCTCCGATGACGCAGATTTCGGAGCGCTGAAAGCCGTCCTTGAAGGCTCCATATCCTCCAAGGCTTCAAATGCGGTCATCTATGCCACCAGCAACCGCCGCCACCTTGTTAAGGAAAGCTTTTCCGACAGAAGCGGCGACGATATCCACGCAAGGGATACACGAGAGGAGCTTGCCTCCCTGTCCGAGCGCTTCGGCTTGAAGGTGACCTTCCTCAAGCCAGACAAGGATACATATCTCAAGATAGTCGAGTATCTTGCAGGTCAGTACGGCATCGAGATGGACAAAGACGAGCTTTTCACCAAGGCAGAAGCCTACGCCCTCCGCAGAAGCGGACGAAGCGGACGTGCCGCAAGGCATTTCGTGGAAATGCTCAAGGCAGGCGAACCCGAAAATCAGCAGTAAGGAGTGTTATATATTGAATTTACATAAACTTGCAGCCCTTTCCGCAGCGTTTGTCCTTATGACAGCCTGCGGTTCCTCCGCAAGCACATCGGATACACAGGAGACCGCCCCCTCGGACACATCGGCAGTTTCCGACAGCGTTACAGCTGCCGAAGGCTCAGAGGTTTCCGAAAGCGAAGCAGCTCCGGAAACAGAGGAAACGCCGGAAACCACTGCCATACTCACCGAAGGTATGGAATATAACATATCCTCCCTCAAGGGTCCCACCACAATGGGAATGGTGAAGCTGATGTCCGACAGCGAAAAGGGAGAGACCGTCAATAAATACAATGTAACAATCCACGGCACAGCAGACGAGATAGTCACTGGCATCGTAAGCGGCAATACAGACATTGCCAATGTTCCCGCAAACCTTGCCGCAGTGCTTTACAACAAGACAGAGGGCAATATAAAGACCGCCGCAGTAAATACTCTCGGCGTGCTTTATGTAGTCAGCTCGGGTGAGGAGATATCCTCTGTGGCAGACCTGAAGGGCAAGACCGTCTATTCCACAGGCAAGGGCACAACTCCCGAGTATGTTTTGAATTACATTCTCAGACAAAACGGTCTTGAGCCGCAGACCGATGTTATCATTGAATACAAGTCGGAGGCAAGCGAGTGCGCCGCTGTAATGGCGGAGAGCGAGAATGCAATAGCAGTTCTCCCCCAGCCCTATGTCACAGCCGCGCAGCTGCAGAATGAGAACATCAAAATTTCCCTGAGCCTCACAGACGAGTGGGACAAGGTAAGCGAAACTCCCCTTATCACAGGCGTGACCATTGCACAGAAAAGCGTTATTGAGGAAAATGAAGCTGCTTTTGCCGATTTTATCGGTGAATATCAGGCTTCTGTTGATTTTGTAAATGAAAACACCGATGAAGCCGCCGAACTCATAGGAAACTATGATATTGTGAAAGCCCCCGTTGCAAAAAAGGCACTGCCTTACTGCAATATAACTCTTTTAAGGGGGGAGGATATGAGGAGTGCCGTAACAGGTTACTGGAATATCCTCTTTGATGCCGATCCAAAGTCGGTGGGCGGTAAGCTCCCGGATGATGATGCTTTCTATACGGAAATGATATATGAATAGGTCTGACAAAAAAGACTTTTTTCAAAAAGCTTCGGGCATATTATTCTGGCTGGTCTTGTGGCAGACGGCGGCAATGGCACTTAGCAAAAGTATTATTCTCGTAACACCGGCAGCCGCAGTAAAACGGCTTTCCGAGCTTTGCTTTGAAGCGGATTTCTTAAAGACCGTCCTTAATTCGTTTATAAGGATAGGCGGCGGCTTCTTTGCGGGGGTCATAACGGGAACAGCTTTAGCGGTGCTGTCGGGAATGCATTCATTGGCAAAAGCGGTCATATCCCCCGCAATGTCGGCTGTAAAGGCAGTTCCCGTAGCAAGCTTCATAATTTTCGCCCTTTTTTTTCTGAAAAGCTCCGCACTGTCATTTCTCATATCCGCACTGATGGTAACGCCCGTCATATATGACGCGGTGGGCAAGGGGATAGAAAATGCGGACGGGAAGCTTGTTGAAGCGGCAGAGCTGTTCGGTCTCAGCCCGATGAAAAAGGCAAGATACCTGTATTTTCCCTCGGTAATGCCCTTCCTCAACGCCGCATTCCGAACGGCATCGGGGCTTGCATTCAAGAGCGGAACTGCAGCGGAGGTCATAGGTCAGCCCGATCATACCCTTGGGGATATGCTCTACCGCTCGAAGATATATCTTGAGACCGCCGACCTGTTTGCCTGGACAATTGTGATAATCCTGCTGGGAAAGCTGTTTGAGATGATCGTGACTAACCTGCTTGACATTTTGTATAAGCGTTCTCAGCATCTGAAAATAAACCATAACATTAAAGGGGGTGTTTGCTCCGATGAATAATTTAAAACGCTTTTCTGAGGAGCGGCATACCGTTACGGCGGTATTTGCCGCACATATTACATTGCTGAAATAAATTTTTATTTAAATAAAGGAGAATAAAAAAATGATAAAGCTTACACTTAAAGACGGCTCCGTCAGAGAAGCCGAGAGCGGAGTATCTGCCGCAGAGATCATCAAGGGAATTGGAATGGGTCTTTACAAGGCTGCCTGCTGCGTAAAGCTGGACGGCGAGGTATGCGACCTGAGAACTCCCGTGGAAAAGGACTGCACCTTTGAAGTCTGCACCTTTGACACCGAGGAGGGCAAAAAGACCTTCTGGCATACCGCTTCCCACATTCTTGCACAGGCTGTAAAGCGCATTTATCCCGAAACAAAGCTGTCCATCGGTCCCTCCATCGACAACGGATTCTACTACGATTTCGACACCGATCACCCCTTCACCGCCGATGACCTGGCAAAGTTTGAAGCGGAGATGAAGAAAATAGTCAAGGAGGGCATTGAGCTTTCCCGTTTCGAGCTGCCCCCCGCAGAAGCAGAGGCAAAGCTCAATGAAAGGGGCGAGCCCTACAAGGTGGAACTTTGCAAGGAGCACAGCGACAAGGGCGAGAACATCAGCTTCTACAAGCAGGGCGATTTCACCGACCTCTGCGCAGGTCCTCACCTTATGTCCACCGCTCCCGTAAAGGCATTCAAGCTCACCAACTGCACAGGCGCATACTGGAGAGGCGACTCCAAGGGCAAGCAGCTTTGCAGGATCTACGGCACAGCCTTCCCCAAGGCTTCCGAGCTTGAGGAATATCTCAAGAAGGTTGAAGAGGCAAAGAGCCGCGACCACAACAAGCTGGGCAGAGAGCTTGAGTATTTCACAACCGTTGATTATATCGGTCAGGGTCTGCCCATACTTCTTCCCAAGGGCGCAAAGGTCATCCAGCTTATGCAGAGATGGGTAGAGGACGTGGAAGCAAAGCACGGCTGTATGCTCACCAAGACCCCCTATATGGCTAAGAGAGAGCTTTATAAAATTTCAGGACACTGGGACCACTACCTTGACGGTATGTTCGTGCTGGGCGACCCGAATGATGAGGAAAAGGAGTGCTTTGCCCTCCGTCCCATGACCTGTCCTTTCCAGTATCAGGTATTCCTCAATCGTCAGCGCTCCTACCGTGACCTGCCTATGAGACTTACCGAGACCTCCACTCTGTTCAGAAACGAGGACAGCGGCGAGATGCACGGTCTTATCAGAGTAAGACAGTTCACCATTTCCGAGGGACATTACATTCTCCGTCCCGAGCAGCTTGAGGACGAGTTCAGAGGCTGTCTGGAGCTTGCAAAGTATTTCCTGGACACTGTAGGACTTCTTGAGGACTGCACCTTCCGTTTCTCCCAGTGGGACCCCGCTAACCCCAAGAACAAGTACGAGGGCACTCCCGAGCAGTGGGAAGAGGCTCAGGCTGCAATGAAGACCATTCTCGACGATCTGGGCGTTGAATACACCATCGGTATCGACGAAGCCGCATTCTACGGTCCCAAGCTTGATATCCAGTACCACAACGTTTACGGCAAGGAGGACACTCTCGTAACCATTCAGATAGATATGCTCCTTGCCCAGCGCTTCGGAATGGAATATGTAGACGTGGACGGCACAAAGAAGAACCCCTACATTATCCACCGCACAAGCCTTGGCTGCTTTGAGAGAACTCTTGCATACCTTATCGAAAAATACGGCGGAGCACTTCCTCTCTGGCTGTCTCCCGAGCAGGTGCGTATCCTGCCCGTAACCGACAGAGCAAAGGAATACGGCGAGAGCATTGCCGAAAAGCTTGATTCCATGGGCATAAGAGTTACCGTGGACAACAGAAACGAGAAGATCGGCTACAAGATCCGTCAGGCTCAGCTTGAGAAGATACCCTATTTCTTCATCGTGGGCGACAAGGAAGTGGAGGACAAGACCGTTTCCCTGCGTTCGAGAAAGGACGGAGACCTGGGCGCATCGCCTCTTAACGACGTTATCGCTAAGATAATCGAGGAGAACGCTTCCAAGGCAAGATAAGCTGAAAAGTATTCGGGGCTGCCGCAGTAAATATCTGCGGCAGCCCGTTTAAGAAAGGAAAAAGCTATGAAGCTTAAACCCTATTCAAGACGGGTATATTACTACGAAACGGACAAAATGGGCATAGTCCACCACTCAAATTATATCCGCTGGTTTGAGGAGGCAAGAGTTGATCTTATCGAGCAGGCGGGACTGCCCTTTCAGTATGTTGAAGCGGAGGGGCTTATGACCCCTGTTCTCTCGGCTGAGTGCGAGTATAAGCTGCCCTTTAAGTTCGGGGACGTGTTCATCGTGAAAGCGTATATCCCCGATTTCGGAGGAGCGAGATTTTCCGTTATCTACGAGGTCACAGACCCCGAAGGAGTTATCCATGCAACGGGAAAGACCACCCACTGCTTTGTGGACATGGATATGCGCCCCGCAAGGATAAAAAAGACCCACACTCACGTTTACGAGGTCTATGACGAGATATGCAAAAGCTCGGAGAGGCTGTATGATGAATAAAAAGTTTGGGGCAATATGCTTTGCGGCGATAATGCTCACCGCCTGCGGTGCGGACAAAGCCGCTCCCGAGGTCACGGAGACTGAGCAGACAACAGCTTCCGTAACGGAAACAGCTTCGGAAGCTCAACCCGAAAGCGTTTCCGAAACGACCGCCGAAGCGATAACAAAAAACGAAACAGCCACCGAAACCGAACCTCCCGACACTTCCGACGATTATAAAGCGCTCTATAAAGAAAAGCTGTCCGAAATACGTGAAACCGAGGAGTATGAGCCCTCAATATCCACCTTTGACCTTTACGATATAGACAATGACGGCACACCTGAGCTTTTTGCCGCAAACGGAAATTATCACGCTGCGACAGTCAGACTTTACACCGTTAAAGACGGCGAATGTGTATGCCTTGACAATCCCGCAGGAGACAATGATTTTAACGAAACATTGGGCTTCGGCTCATGGGGAATGGCGCAGGCAGCCGAGGGGGGATATATCGCAAGCCGTTACTCCGGAATGGGTTCGGGCTATGCAGATTATTACCGTCTTGAAAAGGGGGAGCTTACCCATTTAGTCAGCTCCGAGCATCATATGTATTCCGATGAAAGCGAAGATGAAAGGGATAAATTCGTTATTGACGGCAATGAAGTTTCCGAGGAGGAGTACAGCGAAGCCGTAGGAAAATACCAAGTTATGGACTGGACGGACGTGGGACAAGGCTATCGTTTTTTCGATATGGACGAAGCAGAAAAGGTACTTGATAATTATGGAAAATAATGTAAAAATGCAGACAGTAGAAATATTCACCGACGGCGCCTGCTCGGGAAATCCGGGACCCGGGGGCTGGGGAGCGATCCTCCGAATGGGCGAGCATTACAAGGAGCTTTCGGGAGGCGAGCCCGACACCACCAACAACCGAATGGAGCTTACCGCCGTAATAGAAGCCCTTTCCGCCTTAAAGCGCCCCTGTCACGTTATACTCACCACCGACAGCAAATACGTCTGCGACAGCATATCAAAGGGCTGGGCGGCAGGCTGGAAAAAACGGGGCTGGATAAAGGCGGACAAAAAGCCTGCACTTAATTCCGATCTGTGGGAAAGGTGTCTTGAGCTGCTTGATATCCACGACGTGGAGTTAAGATGGGTCAAGGGTCACGCAGGTCACCCCGAAAACGAGCGCTGCGACGAGCTTGCGGTCATTGAACGGGATAAAAACGCACGATAATCAGCGTGTCGCTGAAGCCACCTCGTTGGGAAAATAGAAATGATTTCCTTGTTTTGTGGCTCGGCAATGTACGTATTGAAGCCAAATTCTATAATTAAATTTTTGGGATTCAAGATCAAAGCTTTTTCGGCAAACTGAAAAGCCTCCCACCGCCATTGACGGTGAGAGGCTTTTCTGATATTACCTAACAGCCGCAAGCAAAGCGTCTGTCCTGTCAGTCTTTTCCCAGGCTACGCCCAGATCCTCACGTCCCATATGACCGTAAGCCGCAAGCTGACGGTACTGGGGCTTTCTCAGCTCAAGAGTCTTGATTATAGCCGCAGGACGAAGGTCGAACACCTTTCTTACAGCCTCGCTGAGCTTTTCATCGGATACCTTTCCTGTGCCGAAGGAATCTACCATTATTGAAACAGGCTCCGCAACGCCGATGGCATATGCAAGCTCAACCTCGCACTTGTCCGCAAGACCTGCCGCAACGATGTTCTTAGCCACATATCTTGCCGCATATGCCGCACTGCGGTCAACCTTTGTGGGGTCCTTGCCCGAGAAGGCTCCGCCGCCGTGACGGGAATATCCGCCGTAGGTGTCAACGATTATCTTTCTTCCCGTAAGTCCGCTGTCGCCCTGGGGACCGCCGATAACAAACCTTCCTGTGGGATTTACAAAATACTTGGTGTCAACAAGAAGCTCTGCGGGGATAACGGGCTTTATTACCTTTTCGATAATGTCCGCTCTTATCTTGTCGAGAGAGACCTCGGGAGCGTGCTGGGAGGATACGACCACCGTATCAACTCTCACAGGCTTGTTGTCCTCGTATTCAACTGTGACCTGAGTCTTTCCGTCGGGACGGAGATAGGGAAGAACGCCTGTCTTTCTCACCTCGGTAAGCTTCTTTGCAAGCTTGTGAGCAAGGGAAATGGGCATGGGCATAAGCTCGGGAGTTTCGTTGCAGGCAAAGCCGAACATCATGCCCTGATCTCCTGCTCCTGTGTCCATATCGTCCTTTTTGGAGCCGTCGCGGTACTCGAGAGCCTCGTCAACGCCCATGGCGATATCGGGAGACTGCTCGTCGATAGATGTGACCACCGAGCAGGTGTGACCGTCAAAGCCGTACTTGGCTCTGTCATAGCCGATGTCGATAACCACCTGTCTTACAATCTTGGGGATATCCACATAGCAGGTGGTGGATATCTCGCCCATGCACATTACAAGGCCCGTAGTGGTGCAGGTCTCGCAGGCAACTCTGCCCGCAGGGTCATTTTTAAGTATCTCGTCGAGGACAGCGTCGGATATCTGGTCGCAGATCTTGTCGGGATGTCCCTCGGTAACGGATTCGGATGTAAAAAGAAATTTTGACATTTTATACCTCCATTAAATTAAACTGAAAAAAGGCACCCGAAAAAACGAGTGCCTTACAAAAAATCGGATTTTGTAATTTCCTCATCTCTCGGAAAACTTCCGCAGGAATTAGCACCTTACTTACGCCGCAGACAGGCGCAATCAGGTTGCCGGGCTTCACAGGTCCAGTACCTCAGCCGCTCTTGATAAGGTTTTATCATTTGTATTATAGCATATATGTCGGGCTATGTCAATAGAGATAAAAAAAATTCTGCAAAAATATATCCTGTGTCAATATTATTGACAAAAAAATTATTTGTGTGTTATAATTAAACAATAAAGCTGACTGTTTCCCAAACCAAAATAATGCAGAAATGCACACCATTATTGTATCCGGATATGATATAATATATAATAAAAAAATAATGCTGATCTGCATAAAATTACGGGAACATGATAACAATCATAAGACGAGGTGATCGATATGTCGGTCAAGCGCAGTCTGTGCGGAAACTGTTTTTCTCCTATGAATGGGAAAACATGCAAAAAATGCGGATATACCGAGACCCGTACTTTTTCCGAGCGTGACGCACTCCCTGTGGGAACAAAGCTGAACGGCCGCTATATCATCGGAAAAATGCTCGGAAGAGGCGGCTTCGGCATCACATATCTTGCCTATGACGAAAACCAGAGCAAGGCTGTGGCGATCAAGGAATACTACCCCGCGGCTGCGGTTCGTTCAGAGGACAATGTCAGGGTGGAGCCCATGACCTCCTATCAGACCGAGGAATTTTCCGAAGGTCTGGAGCGCTTTTTCAGGGAGGCAGATATCATACGCAGCTTCAAGGAAAGCGCCGAGATAATGGGACTTTACGATGTTTTCCGAATGAACGGCACAGCGTATTATGCTATGGAATTTTTTAACGGTATATCGCTCAACAGATATGTAAGCGACGGAAAAAAGCTTACGGAGGGGCAGGCTGTAAACATTCTGGAGCAGCTCCTTCCCGCATTGTCGGCGATACACAACGGCGGCATACTTCACCGCGACGTTTCCCCCGACAACATCATGCTCTGCACAAACGGCAGAGCGGCTCTTATAGATTTCGGCTCCGCCCGTATCCTTGAGGACAGCGAGCGGCAGAATATGTCGGTCATTCTCAAAGACGGCTTTGCCCCCCTTGAACAGTATCAGCGTCAGAGCAATCAGGGCAGCTGGACGGATATCTATTCCCTGGGAATGTCGCTGTATTACAGCATTACGGGAAGATCTCCCGAAAACCCCATCATACGCCTTGACGACGACAGCACCTTCATAAAGGAAACGGACAAGCTTTCGGAAGGAATGAAAAATATTCTGCGAAAGGCGTGCGGCGTCAGAAAAGAGGACAGATATTTACAAGCCGATGAAATGCTTGAGGATATAAAAAGCTGTCACATAACCCCCGAGGAGATAGAACTGACTATAGATGACACACCGCAGCCAAATGTGAAAAAGAGCGGAAGAAAAAAGAAGGTCCTTATCGCTGTAATTGCGGCGGTCTCATCGGCAGCGGCGTTTTTCATTCCCGATGCTCCCACGGAGGTCAAAATAGGCGGCGAAATGTTTTCCCTTGATTCTACCGAGCTTTATCTGCAGAACAGGGAGCTTACAAATTCTCAGATATCAAATCTCAGGCATATGAAAAAATTAAAGTCCCTTGATCTGAGCAACAATTTCATAACCGATATGTCCTGCCTTGACGGGCTTACGGAGCTTGAATGCATCTGTTTCGACAACAACAATATTTCTGACATAAGCTTTATGCGCTCTATGACGCATTTAAAGCATATAAGCGGGAACAACAACAGTATTTCGGATATTTCGGTGCTAAGCGGTCTGACCGAGCTTGAGAACGTGTTTCTGGGGGATAATTACATTACCGACATATCGCCGCTGAAAAACAGCAGGGGGCTTGTTTATGTTGGCTTTGACGAAGCTAAGATAGGGGATATCCGGGCGCTTTCGGGAATGACAAGTCTTAAAATGGCAGGCTTTTCGGGCTGCGGGCTTGAGAGCATAGAGCCGCTTCGAGACTGCAAAAGCCTGGAGCTTGTTTATTTCGGCAGAAACCGGCTGACGGATGTATCTCCGCTGGCAGGCTGCAATATAAAGGAGCTATATCTTGACAACAATCTCCTTTCGGGACATACCGACACCTTTTCGGGCATAACTCTCAACGGCTTTGCCTGCATTGAGGGCAACGGCTTTACCGAGGAGGAGATACAGGATATTACAAACAGAATGAACGGTGAATTCACAATTTATTATTAGGAGCTGACGTAAATGCAAACATCCGATATAGAAAGAATGATAAGAAGGACGAAAAATCTGAATATGGGTGTTATCGAGGCAAATCCGCCGCCCTCATTCAGCGAGTACGTTCTGAGCCTTCTGGAGGAAAAGGGAGTCAAGCGCAGCAGACTTATCCTTGCGCTTAATATGGACAGAAATTACGGCTATCAGATCTTAAACGGCACCCGTATCCCCACCCGTAAGCAGATAATCCATATGGCGCTTTTTCTGGGACTTGACGTGGCTCAGACCCAGAAGCTGCTGACCCTGGCAAACAGAGAATCCCTTTACGTCCGCCGCCCCGAGGACGCAAAAATAGTCCACTGCCTTGAGCATAAGATCTCCTACGAAAAGGCATGCGAATTTATATGGGAAAATGAATGATCTTTATTTGGCTCTGTCCCCCGCGGACAGGGTTTTTTTCTTCAAAACGATAATGCTGTGCTGCACACCATTTCCCGGGAAAATATGATACAATGATTATAATAATTACAGGCATTTTTTCGGAAAGGAATGATTTTTGGAATGATTACCGTTTCAGATAAAAAGCTGTGCAGCTGCTGCTTTGCGGAGATATCCTCCGAGCCATGCCCCGAATGCGGTTATCCCTCCGAAAGATATGTTTCCGACCCTGCCGTTCTCCCCTGTGGAAGCATGCTCCGGAAAAGATATATAGTGGGCAGAGTTATCGGAAAGGGCGGCTTCGGCATAACCTACCTTGCCTATGACACAAAGCTTGAGCGCAAGGTGGCGATAAAGGAATTTTACCCCTACGGACTTGCCTCAAGAAATATTGGTGATACTGTTGTGATCGTTTCAAGCGAGGAAACGGCAGAGGCGTTTCGCAATGGCGCAGAGAAATTCTACAACGAAGCACGGCTCATTGCCCGTTTTAACGGAGATCCCGGCATCGTCGGCGTGTATGATTTCTTTTATGAGAATGCAACGGTATATTTTACCATGGAATATCTTAACGGTCAGACGCTGAGAGACTATATTGCCCGACACGGCGTTCTTTCCGAGGGGCAGGCAGTTTTTCTTGCCGAAAAGATATCAATGGCTCTGATGACCGTTCACAGCGCCAATGTGCTTCACAGGGGCATTTCCCCCGATAACATCATGCTTTGCGCCGACGGAAATATAAAGCTCATTGATTTCGGTGCGGCAAGACAGGTGGTGGCAAACTGTTCAAATGACCTTTCGGTAATACTGAAACAGGGCTTTGCCCCTCTTGAGCAGTATCAGAAAAAGGGAAAACAGGGTCCCTGGACGGATATATATTCCCTGGGTGCCAGCCTTTATTTTGCCCTTACCGCCCATACCCCCGACGACCCGATGACGAGACTTGAAAATGGCGAAAAAATAAGCGATAATACAGAAAAGGCGGAAAGGATAGACCCGAAGCTGTGGGAGCTTATCCGCAAAGCCGTAATGCTGAAGGCAGCTGACAGATATCAGAACGTTTTTGAACTGAGAAACGATCTTGCGGGACTGTCCCTGACTGCCATGCCAATAATCGAGCCCACAGAGCAGCAGGATACAGCGATCCCCTTCGGAGTAACGGCGCAGCCCTATAGGTCAACCGCAAGGCAGACGGCAAATACTGCCGCCCCGGAAGATACGAGAACTGTCCCCCTGACAGATCCGTCTATTACCGTTCCTCTTACAGAGGCTCCCGTTACCGCTTCGCTCACATCATCGGATACGGGTGCTCCCGTTGCCGCCCCCGTTTCTCCTGCGAAAAAGCCGCAGGGAAACAAAAAGCTTGTTTATGCGGCAGGCGCTGCGGCAATACTGCTTATCGGAATATTCTCCGGTGTTCTTATATCTCAAAACAGCAATAACGATATTGCGACGGAAACAACATTTTCGGCTAAGGAGCAGATCATCTATGACCCCAAAGAGGGAATTTATGCGATAGATGATGAACAGGATAATGATGTAACGGAAGAGACCACCGTTATAACGGAGGAAGCAGAGCTGCCTGTTACTGCACCGGAAGAAACCGAGCCTGAGGACAGCGAGCCGCCCGTTACTGAGCCGAAAGTGACCGAGCCTGCTGCTCCTGCCGCTCCCGATGTGATAACCATAGGCGGAAAAAGCTATAAGACCAATATGACAGGCACCTTGGATCTGAGCGGAAAGGGACTTAAAAACAAGGATATAGCAGACCTTAAATATATGACAAAGCTTAGCGAAATAATTATCAGCGACAATTCCCTGACCGATCTTTCGGCGCTCAGCGGACTGACACAGCTTGAAAAGCTTACATATCATAACAACAATGTAAGTGACCTGTCCTTCGCAAAAAATCTGACAAAGCTCAAGGTCATAGGTGCGGAAAATAACGGTATCACAGACCTGTCGCCGCTGTCGGGTATGAGCGGACTGGAGGAAATATGGCTCCAGAACAATAATATAAGCGATATGTCGCCGTTAAAGAAATGTACAAAGGTAAATTCTCTCAGCCTGTCGGGCAATCCGATAAAGGACTGCTCAGCCGCTTCGGGAATGAAAAAAATCAGAAATCTGCATCTCTATGGCTGCGGTCTGAAAAGTCTTGAGCCATTCAAGGGCTGTACAAAGCTTGAGTATGTGTATATCGGCGACAATCAGATAACCGACCTGACGCCGCTGTGCGGAAATAACGGCCTTATCGATCTATATGCCCAGAATAACAAGCTGAACGGAAATTACAATGCTATAAAGGGTCTTACTATTCTTGACATACTGGATATTTCGGGAAATGGCTTTAACGACCCCGACGAGCTGTACGAGTTCATCTGCAGCGAAATTTACAGCGACGATGACTTTTTTATATATTATTTCTGATAAAGGAAAAGCTCCCGTAAGTTTGGGAGCTTCCAGTCTGTCGAAAAAGAAATGACAATTATATAATATGCACAAACCAATGTAAAA
>NZ_JBJERV010000042.1:0-2538 GCF_051882455.1 Huintestinicola sp.
CTGTGCAAGCCAATGTTACCTTTACTCTCATATCGGCACCTCCTGTTAATGCTGCTTTGCAGCGTTCGTTGTTTAGGCAATTGCTTGCAGTTGCCATAACTGCCTGCAGTTGCCATTGCCTCCCTCTCCGGCAAATGTGACAAGCACAGCCTGTCCTGCCGCCCGGGGCTTAATACGCTCTTTTCCGAAAAAAAGTGCAAAAAAAATAAACCCCAATCAAGAGGTAATACTATAATACCACATCCGAAACTGTTTGTCAAGCCCTTTTTTCACATTTTTTACGTCTTAATTTCGTCTTAATTGTAAAGTTCTCTTAGTCGGAGACAATTTACCCGCAGCCATGCTGCCCCCTTTTGTGAAAAATGCAGATTTAAGCGGCGGACTTTCGCCAAATATTGACAAATCCTCCTCCCTGTGATATGATAAAACCGAAAAGAAAACAATTACATTCTTTCTTTATCTATAGTATATGAGTATGAATTGCGCTCATGGGAAAGGGGGACGAAAAATGAACACAACAGATTTTGTGACCGAGTATGAATATGCCGCTTCGGTGCTCCTGCTGGTGCTTATGGGGCTTTACGCCATAAGAGACAAGTTCCGCACACGGGCAAACTTTATTTTCGTGGCAATACTCGTCGCTACCCTTGCCTCGTCCGTGCTCCATATTTTCACCACAAGTATGCTTGGCAGCGCTGAGCAGTACCCCCTGTGGCTAAACTACGCCTTAAATATTGCCTATCTCTTCACCTATGAGAACCTTGCGCCCCTTTCCCTCTGCTACGCCACGGAAATAGCAAGGCAGGACAAAAAGCGCTCCCTCGACAGGCTCATTGCCCTTTGCGCAGCGGTGCTGAACGGTCTGCTGCTGTTCACCACGCCCTTTACGAAGCTCGTTATCTATTTCGATGAGAATATGACCTACCGCCACGGACCGCTGTTCCTTGTGCTTGCAGGCATCGCCCTTCTGATACTTGCCTACGAGTTCGTGCTCATAGTCCGTTTCAGAAAGAACCTGAAGCCCGTCCAGATAGTGTCTGTTTCCGCCTTTATAACCCTTACCATAATCGCCTCGGTCATACAGCTCCTCTTCCCGGAGCAGATAATCGGCAATTATATGATAGCCCTTTCCCTGCTCACCTTCTACATCTCTCTTGAAAACCCCGCAGAATATGTGGACAGGAGCATAGGCTGCTGCAATGCCGAAGCCTTCTACATTACCGCCGAGTCATACATCGAAAGGCACAAGTCCTTTGCCGCAGCGGCGTTCTGCCCTATGGGACTTAATTATTTCACCGAGATACTGGGGCTCAGGGAAAGCGGAAATATCTGCGCCATCGTTGCGAACGACCTGAAAAAGCGGCTGAAAAAGAGCGAGCTGTTCTACCTGGGCAACTGGGAATTTGTTATTATATCCGAAACTGCCTCCGCCTCCGAGCTGACCGCAGTTTTGCAGGATTTTTTCAGAAAGCCCATCAGCATGAACGGCATAGAAGCCCCCGTTACGCCATATATCTGCACCCTCACATACCCGGGCTTCGTCTCCTCCGCAAAGGATATCCGCGACGCCATCGACTTCACACTCAAATCGATGAAGGGCGGCAAGGAGACCGTTCTGGAGATGACCGCAGGCTCTCTGGAGTCAAAGCAGCGCGAGCTTAAAGTCCTTGCAGCCATCAAGCAGGCTATAAAGGACGATTCCTTCCAGATGTATTACCAGCCCCTTTACGATATCAAAACGGGCACCTTCTCCAGCGCAGAAGCCCTTATCAGAATGATAGACAAGGAGCTGGGCTTCGTAAGCCCCGAGGAATTTATCCCCCTTGCGGAGGCAAACGGACTTATCCCTGAGATAGGCGAGCTTTCCTTCCGCTCGGTCTGCCGCTTCCTCAAAAGCGGAAAGGCGCAGGCATACGGCATAAAATATATCGAGGTGAACCTTTCCGTTCTCCAGTGCGCCCAGGAAAAGCTCAGCTCACAGCTTATGGGCATTATGGAGGAATACAGCATCCCCCCCGAGCAGATAAACTTCGAGATAACCGAGACCGCAGGCCTTGCAAACTATGACGCGCTGCTGAACAATATGAACAGGCTTATTTCACGGGGCGTGTCCTTCTCTATGGACGATTACGGAACAGGATTTTCCACCGCAAATTATCTTATCACCCTGCCCACCGATATCGTCAAGATAGACAAAAGCATCCTCTGGCCCGCGATGGAAAACAAGGAAGCCTTCATCGTTCTCCGCCACACGGTGGAAATGCTCCGCTCCCTAAAAAAGAAAATAGTGGCAGAGGGCGTGGAGACCGCCGAAATGGTAAAGCTGCTGTCGGATATCGGCTGCGACTATCTCCAGGGCTATTATTATTCCAAGCCGATCCCCCCCGACGCATTCATAACGTTCCTTGCGGATAATGCGCGGAATGTTCAGACTGTATGATATGTTAACGGCGAGTTCTCCTTCGGGGGAACTCGTTTCAGCTTGTCGATAAAGTGTTTAGATGAAAAAATTTGCACAAATAAGGTCATAGTAAAAGT
>NZ_JBJERV010000043.1:0-2522 GCF_051882455.1 Huintestinicola sp.
TCCTGCTCACCCTTCCGTGTGCCTATCGCAAGACTTGCTGCTGCTCAGGCTGCTATCGCTGAGATGAAGTAATCGCAGGTTTTACGAGATATAAAGTAAAATAAAATATGCCCCTGTATCTGACATCAGCTGACAGATACAGGGGCTGTTTTTTAAATTAAGGAGCGAAAATGAACGAGAAAGATCACGAAAACGAGACCTTTGAAAGCCTTAATTTCACCTATGAAAAATTCGAAAACTACAGATTTTCCGACTGCACATTCAAAGACTGCCTGTTTGAAGAAGCAGAGCTGTCTGAGTGTATTTTTTCAGACTGCACCTTTGAAAACTGCACAGTCACAAAGCCCAGAGCCTCGCTCCATTCACAGCTGCAGGACTGCCGCTTTATAGGCTGTCGGCTTACGGAAGTAAACTGGAGCGAACTGCGTCCCGAGGGGACCTTTACAGACCCCATAGCTGTTATGAAGGACTGTTATCTGAAATACAATTCCTTTACGGAGATAAATTTCAGAAAGTTCGATTTTTCGGGCAATGAGATAACCGAGTCCATGTTTGCCCGGTGTCAGCTGGCGGAAAGCCGCTTCACAGGCTGTAAGCTCGACAGGACGGAGTTTTTCCGCTGCGATCTGCAGAAGGCTGATTTCAGAAAGGCTTCGGGCTACCGGGTGGATATTTTATCCTGCAAAATGAAAAATGCTGTGTTTTCTTTTCCCGAGGCTGTGGAGCTGCTGGGGTCGGTGGGGGTAAAGGTGGAATATTAATACTAATTCTCAATCAACCTATAGACAAATCCTCGGCTAGAATAAGCCCATTCGTCGTCAAGCTCCCTTGCCGGGCGGCAAGCCCGCCTGCGGTCGCTTTCCTAGACTGGACTTATTCTATCTGTCGGCTTTGTCTATAGAACGATTTAGAATTAGTATAAGTACGGAAAGATCCCGTATCCGCTGTTTATGTCACAAAAAATTTCAAAAACCCCTTGACATTCACGTTACGTCATAGTATATACTCATAATCAGGGAGATGAAAAGTATGAAATTACACATCAGAGAATTTGCAAAGCTTACGGGTGTGAGCGTGCGCACGCTGCACTATTATGACGAGATCGGACTGCTCAAGCCCTCTTATGTTGACGAACAGAACGGCTACCGCTTTTATGATGAGCAAAGCTTACAGCGTATGCAGGAGATACTCTTCTACCGCGAGCTGGATTTTCCGTTAAAAAGCATTTCCGACATACTTTCCTCTCCCGAGTACGACAAGCAACGTGCGCTCGGGGAGCAAAAACACCTGCTGGAGCTGAAAATGAAACGGCTTGGGCGGCTTATAAATGCTCTTGAGGGCGCGATGAAAGGAGAAAAAATGAGTATGAACGTATTTGACAACAGCGAATTTGAGGCTCAGCGCGAAAAATATGCGAAAGAGGCAAAGGAAAGATGGGGCGGCACGGCGGCATACAAGGAAAGTGCCGAAAAGACCGCAGGCTATGACAAGGACAAATGGAAGGAGATAAATTCGGCTATGGACGGCATTATCGGGGAATTTGCGGAGTGCGCAAGGTCGGGCGCAAAGCCCTCCGACCCTTCGGCGCAGGCTATTGTGAAGAAGTGGCAGGACTTTATTTCCGAAAATTACTACGCCTGCACAAAGGAGATACTCGCGGGTCTCGGAGAGATGTATGCTGCCGATGAGCGGTTTATGGAAAACATTGACAAGCAGGGCAAAGGCACCGCTGTGTTTATGTCGGAGGCTATAAAATTCTACTGCAAATAAGCTTATACTAAAGAGTATAACAACGCTTTCCCCCTATCCGTTTTTATGCGGATACGGGGGCTTTTCTTTACATGACGGTGAGGATATGCTATAATACTATAGAAAGACAGGCGAAAGGAGCGTTACCAATGTCCGAACCGAAAATAATACTTCTCTCCCCCGGATATGATGAGGAATTTTACCGTTTCACCGCTGAATATCTCCCCGACAGTGAGCCCGAACGAATGAGAAAATTCGCAGCAGAGTTCCCAAAGGCCTTTTTGCTGCTGATATGCGAAAATGAGGTCATCGGGGCGGCTTTCGGCAGGGACAGGAGCAGGCAGTTTCCCGAGGATAATTCCTTTGAGCTCTGCGGCATTGCGGTAAGGTACGACCATCAGCGCAGGGGCTATGGCAGTATGCTGCTCAGAGAATTTGAAAAAGCCGCCGCAGGGTACGGGAAAAAAGCCGTTTCTCTGGGGTCGGCGGAGGGATATGCCGAGAAATTTTACATAAGCTGCGGATATTTTCCCGCCGAATACAAGGTATGGGAGGACGGCGCTCCCAAGTTAAAAAAGGTCTTTGAGGATATGGAGGATTATCTTTCATACCAAAGAGACGGCGGAGACGGATTTGTGGTCATGAGGAAGAAGCTTTTATAAATTCAGTCTGTCGAAAAAGAAACGACAATTATATAATATGCACAAACCAATGCAGGAATTGCTTTGTCAAAAACGTTCCACCGGAACGTTTTTGAGGGTAAGTATGTTTGA
>NZ_JBJERV010000044.1:0-40349 GCF_051882455.1 Huintestinicola sp.
TCTGACGAGCAGCTTGCGGTCATGCTGGGAATTACCCCCGAAGAAGTCGCGGCACGTATTGCGGACTACGAAAAAAAAGGCGTGATCAAGGGCTATAACGCTATCATAAATGACGAGCTGGCGGACAAGAACGCTGTAACTGCGTTTATCGAGGTCAAGGTAAAGCCCAAGAAGGAATTTGGCTTTGACGAGCTTGCCCGCAAGATAATGGAATTTGACGAGGTAGACTCGGTAACGCTCATGTCGGGTTCATTCGACCTTGCCGTGACGCTCAGAGGAACAAACTACAAGGAGATCGCTCTCTTTGTGGCTCAGAGACTTTCCTCAATGGAGGGCGTAATTTCCACCTCCACCCATTTTGTACTCAAGCAGTATAAGGAACAAGGCTTCTTTATCGAACAGGAGGCCGCAGATGAAAGGGGCTTCGTATCTCCGTGATAGATTACGATAAGCTTATTTCCGAGAAATGTAAGGTAATGAAGCCCTCGGGAATAAGAAAATTTTTTGATATTGCCGCTCAGATGGATAATGTTATCTCTCTGAGCGTGGGCGAGCCTGATTTCCAGACGCCCTGGAACGTTAGACAGGCAGCTATAACATCTCTTGAAAAGGGAAAGACCAAGTACACCGCTAATGCGGGAATTGCCGAGCTGAGAACGGCTATCAGCAGAAACATCGAGAAAAACACAGGCGTAAAATATTGCGACAAGGACGAGATAATCGTTACAGTAGGCGGTTCCGAGGGCATTGACATTGCCATAAGAACGCTTATCGAAAACGGCGACGAGGTGCTTATCGTGGAGCCCTGCTTTGTCTGCTACGCTCCCATAGTGTCGCTCTGCGGCGGAGTTCCCGTTACCCTCCGGACCACCGCCGAGACCCAGTTCAGGCTCACTCCCGAAATGCTCAGAGAAAAGATAACCGACAGGACAAAGCTTCTTATCCTGCCTTTCCCCAACAACCCCACAGGAGCCGTTATGGAAAGAAAGGACCTTGAGGCTATTGCGGACGTTATCCGTGATACGAATATCCTCATTCTTTCCGATGAGATATACAGCTCCCTTACATACGGTTCAAAGCACTGCTCCATTATCGAGATAGAGGGAATGAAGGAGCGCACCATATTTGTGGACGGCTTCTCAAAGGCATATGCAATGACAGGCTGGAGACTTGGCTATGTGGCAGGACCTCAGCCCATCATCAAGCAGATGCTGAAAATACATCAGTACGGCATAATGAGCAGCCCCACCGTTTCACAGTATGCGGCTATAGAGGCGCTGGAAAACTGTGACGATGATATTGCAAAAATGCGCGATGAATACGATATCCGCAGAAGATGGCTCGTTAAAGCCCTGAACGATATCGGTCTCACCTGCTTTGAGCCGAGAGGTGCTTTTTACGTATTCCCCAGCATCAAGTCCACAGGGCTTTCCAGCGAGGAATTCTGCGAAAGACTGCTTTACGAGCACAATGTTGCGGTAGTTCCGGGAAATGCCTTCGGAGACTGCGGCGAGGGATATATAAGAATTTCATATGCATATTCCCTCAAGCACATAATGACCGCCATAGAGCGAATAAAAGAATTTCTTGCCGACCTGGACAAGCAGAAAAAGGGTAACGGCTGATGATAACGGCAGAGGAGCTTTTAGAAAATGCCCCCGCCCTTGCAAAGCGGAACTTTGAGCGAAACAAGCGCATGCGAAAGCCTGTGGGTCTGATAAACGGTCAGAGAAGCTGTGCGGTATCATCGTACAGGCTGGGGATATGCAAAATGTCCCATAACGGCTGCGGAGCCATTGCTGTATACAATGCCCTGCTTTCCGCAGGTCACAAGCCCGATCTTGCAGCTATTTCCTTAGGTATCGACTGCTGCGCTCTGAATATGTGGGGCATATTCGGAACAGACCCGAAAAAAGCGGAGGAGCTTTTCAGAAAATGCCGTATCCCTGCGGTGAAAGCAAAGGACTATGACGATTTCGTAAATGTTATGGGCGCTGTCAGGGTAGGGATACTCTGCTACTGGGTGGCAAAGCCCGGGCGTTCACTGCTTCACTACGTTGCCATAGTCAACAACGGACAGGGCTATGACGTGTGCAACAGATTTTCAAACCGCAAAACTCCCTCAAAGGTGCGTTCTGTCGGTGATTTCTGTCCCAAGGAAAGCTATGTCTGCGGATTTTTCATAAGCTGAAAGCCGGAAGGAGAGGCGTATTTTGGACAGCCTTACTGTAAGCGCAAGAGCTAAAATAAACCTGTACCTTGATGTTACAGGCAGAAGAGCGGACGGCTATCATCTGCTTGAAACGGTCATGCACACTGTTTCCCTGTGCGATACGGTCACTCTCACAAAAACGGGTAAGAGCGGGATAGAAATATCCTGCTCCGACCCTCTTATTCCCTGCGATGAAAAGAACATTGCCTATAAATGCGCCGCAGCCTTTTTTGAGAAAACGGGAATATGCGGCGGGGGTGTGAGCATAGATATTATAAAAAACATTCCCTCCCAGGCAGGCATGGGCGGCGGAAGCGCAGACGGAGCAGCTGTCCTCACGGGGCTTAACAGGCTGTTTTCCGCTGAGCTTTCCGAAAATGAGCTTATTTCCCTCGGAGCAAGGATAGGCGCGGACATACCCTTCTGCATAAAGGGCGGCTGCGGCTACTGCACGGGGATAGGGGAGATAATTGAACCGCTCCCCAAAATATCGGGAACGGTGCTTATGGGCAAGGGCGCTATGGGTATCAGCACTCCCGAGGCATTCAAAAAAATCGACTCTGCGGGCTATAGGATCGGCACAGAGGGCGTAAAGGATATTTTCGGAAGTGTTTGTTCTCTCAAGGATATCGCACCCTACTGCCGCAATATATTTGACGAGGTTTCCTGCCTTGACGAGGTTTCTCACATCAAAAAGATCATGACCGACAATGGCGCTGTCCGGTCGCTTATGACAGGAAGCGGCTCGGCGGTTTTCGGTCTGTACGAGTCGGAGACTTCGGCTGAAAAGGCATATGCATTATTAAAACAATACGGCTATTTTTCGGCTTTGTGCAGTCTTGTGTAGTATGCCTCGGACTGCCCTGCCGAAATTTTATGCCGCAGGTGTTAGAATACACTAACTCGCGAAAGGATATGATAAAATGACTCTGGATAAGCTTCCTATAGGTCAGAGCGGTATCATTACGCAGGTGGGGGGCGAGGGCGCACTTCGCTGCCGTCTCCTTGATATGGGACTGATACCGCGGACTCAGGTGACGGTGCGAAAAGCCGCTCCCATGGGCGATCCTATTGAAATACATCTTCGGGGCTACGAGCTCACTCTCCGTCTTGAGGAGGCAAAAGAGATAACTATAATGCCCACAGATACCACCAATTCTGAAAGGATGAATACAAAATGATATTTGCCCTTGCGGGAAATCAGAACTGCGGAAAAACCACACTCTTCAATCAGCTGACAGGCTCAAACCAGCACGTGGGAAACTTTCCCGGCGTTACGGTAGAGCAGAAAAGCGGCGAGGTAAAGGGATACAAGGACTGCACCGTGGTCGATCTCCCGGGAATATACTCTATCCGCCCCTATACCATTGAGGAAATAGTTACAAGAGATTTTCTCATAAACGAAAAGCCCGACGGCATCATAAACATAGTTGACGCCACAAATATCGAGCGCAGCCTGTACCTCACGCTCCAGCTCAGCGAGCTGAAAATACCCATGGTGCTTGCGCTCAATATGATGGACGAGGTGAGAAGCAACGGCGGTACCATAAATATCGCCGAGCTTTCCGAGAGGATAGGCATACCCGTTGTGCCCATATCCGCCGCAAAGAATGACGGCGTTGAGGAGCTTATCGAAACGGCTGTGAATACTGCAAAAAAGCGGATACAGCCTAAAAAGATAGACTACTGCAGCGGTGCGGTACACAGATGTATCCACGCGGTATGCCACATAATCGAGGACCACGCCGACAATGCAGGGCTTGGCAGACGCTTCTGCGCCACAAAGCTTATCGAAGCCGACCCGGCAATTACCGAAAAGCTGGAGCTTAACACCAACGAGCTTGAAATGATAGAGCACAGCGTTACTGAAATGGAAACGGAGATAGGTATGGACAGAAACGCCGCCATTGCCGATATGCGCTATACCTTTATTGAGGACGTGTGCAGCAGGGCAGTGGTGAAATGCCGCGAGAGCAAGGAGCATATCCGAAGCGTGAAGATCGACAGCATTCTTACCAACCGATACCTTGCCATTCCCATGTTCATTCTGATAATGGTGCTGGTTTTCTGGCTCACCTTCGGGGTCATAGGCGCATTTTTAAGCGACCTTCTTTCCTCCGCCATAGGAATTGTCACCGCCGCGGCAGACAGCGCACTTACAGCCTACGGGCTTAACCCCGTTATCCACAGTCTTATCATAGACGGCATATTTGCAGGTGTGGGAAGTGTACTGAGCTTCCTGCCCACCATTGTCACCCTGTTTTTCTTCCTGTCAATGCTGGAGGACAGCGGATATATGGCAAGAGTGGCATTCGTTATGGACAGCCTGCTCAGAAAGATAGGTCTTTCGGGACGTTCCTTTGTCCCGCTCATAATCGGCTTCGGCTGCTCTGTTCCTGCTATCATGGCGACAAGGACGCTTTCCTCCGAGCGGGACAGAAAAATGACAGTTTTCCTTACGCCCTTTATGTCCTGCAGCGCAAAGCTCCCCATTTATTCGGTGTTTGCAATGGCGTTCTTTCCCGACCACAGCGCACTTGTAATGGCGTTGCTTTACTTCTTCGGCATAATCTGCGGCATAGTTTACGGCATTATTCTCAGCAAGACAAAATTCAAGGGCAAGCCTGTTCCCTTTGTAATGGAGCTGCCAAATTACCGTCTGCCATCTCCCAAAAGCGTGGTGCTGCTTATGTGGGACAAGGCAAAGGACTTTCTGACAAAGGCATTTACCGTAATTTTCACCGCCTCGGTGATAATATGGTTCTTACAGTCCTTTGACGCAAGGCTCAACACCGTTTCCGACAGCTCTCAGAGCCTTCTTGCCGCTGTGGGAAAGATAATCGCTCCCATATTTGCGCCCCTTGGCTTCAATGACTGGCGGATATCCACCGCCCTTATCACAGGCTTTTCAGCAAAGGAAGCGGTGGTGTCTACACTGTCGGTGCTTTCGGGAGCAGGCTCTACAGACCTTCTTCCTGCTGTTTTGCAGGGAATGTTCACCCCTATGACTGCGGTAAGCTTTCTGGTTTTCTCGCTTTTGTACACACCCTGCGTTGCGGCGGTGGCTGCGGTAAAGCGGGAGATGAATTCTGCCTTTGCGGCTGTGGCATTTGTGGTTGTGCAGTGCGCAGCAGCGTGGTTAGCCGCTTTTGTGGTTTATAATGTGGGTATGCTTATTTTCTGAAAGGACAGGTACATATGACTGCTGCCGATATCATCGCTTTGGTAATAATATTCTTCCTGCTTTTCTGCGCGGTGAGATATATGATAGTCTCACGGAAAAAAGGGGGCTGCTGTACCGGATGCTCGGGCTGTTCGGACTGCGGCAAATGCGGAAAGAAAAATGACGGAAAAAATAACGCCGCTCCCTGAGTGGGGGAGCAGCGTTACAGAGAGTTTTAATTTTCCCTGAATGTTTCCAGAAGCACATTAAATAAAAGCAGATAAATACAGTCTGAGCAAACGGCGCAGACTATTCCTGCAAGGGCGGACGCAAGTCTGCCCTTTTTTTCTTTTACCCTGTTGACCTTAATATCGGGAGCGGTCACGAACACAGCCGCCGTTGCCCCAAGGTGTACCGCAAGCCCCAATATGAGCCACCACACCGCAGAATATCTGAAAATGGAATAGAGAAAAATGCACCCAACCATTCCCACGATATTGACGCTCAGATACAGTGGAACGGAGATATCCTTGCTCAGAGCCTTTGTGCAGATAAAGCAGGCGGGGAAGGTCAGAACTGCTGCCATTGCCGCAAGTAAGAATGTGCTGCCGAATTTTGAGGCAAAGAAAAGAGAGTAGAATTCCATGGGGAAGATAAACCAGAGTATCACCCACAGGACCGCTGCTCCCAGACTGATGACCGCCGCTTTGCCCTTTCGCTTCAGGGTGAAATAGGGAGCATTTTTTTCGGAATCTTTTTTATCGTTCATATTTATGTGCATATCCTTTCGGGGTAGTATGGTATTATTTTACCATATTATTGCGATTAAGTCAATCGGGTGAAATGAAGATAATTTTTATGCGCTGTAAGTTAAATATCTTTATACTGCTCAATATGTTTAAACACATTAAACGTTTAAGGGACATAAAATAAATTTGTTCATATAATATTATCATAAAAACCATTGAAAACCTTTTTATATGGTGTAAAATAACTGTCAGTGCCTGAAAAATACAGGGAATTTTCAGGCTGACAAAAAAGGTAAAAACAGTAAAAAAAGTCTTTCCGAAAAAGGGGGATAAGTTAAATATGTTTCAGATTAAATGGCTTTGGGAAAATCTGAAGGGATACCGCGCGGTATATATTGCGGCTCTTTGTATGACTGTTACATGTATGTCAATGTACATTATAACGCCGCACTACAGCAGCAGGATAGTGGACGAATATATCTACGGCGAGCACGCTGCGGAAAATCTTTCGGCAGACCCTAACGGTCTTATTGCCCTTGTAATTGCGATGATAGCCTTTACGCTGCTCAGAACGATAATTACATATACTTCGGGTATCTGCTACGAAAAGGCTTCTCAGGGAATAGTCTACAGAGTGAGAAATTACCTCTTTGCCAATGTTCAGAGACAGGACGCGGACTTCTTCGACAAGAACCGCACAGGCGACCTTATGACCCGTCTCAGCGGCGACCTGGATATGGTCCGTCACTCTATCGCCTGGATCATCAAGTCTATACTTGAGTGCCTTGTGCTTTACACCGTTTCAATTGTGTTTTTCTTCTCCATTGACTGGCTTATGGCGCTGTGTATGATAGCTCTTACCCCGGTTATTTTTGCAATAACCATGGCTTTCAAAAAGGTCATCGGTCCCAAGTACGTGGAGCAGAGAGACAGACTTTCGGAAATGAATACGGGCGCCGAGGAAAATATCTCGGGAAACCGTGTTGTAAAGGCATTCGCAAGAGAGGACTTTGAGGAAGAAAAGTTCGACGAGCAGAATAAGAAATATTCGGCGGCAAACAAGGCAGCCTCCCTTCTCTGGCTGAAATTCTTCCCCTATATCGAAGTCACCGCTCAGGGACTTTCGGTGGTACAGCTCCTTGCAGGAGGACTGTTCGTTATCAGCGGACGTATCACCGTCGGCGAATATACCGCCTTTTCGGGACTTATCTGGACAATGTCCAACCCTATGAGAATGCTGGGAAATATCGTAAATGACCTCCAGCGCTTTGTGGCGTCTCTCAACAAGATAATCGAGGTATATTATTCTCGTCCTCTTATCGTTGACCGTGCGGATGCTGTTGACAAGAGCGGACGGTTTGACGGCTCGGTGGAGTTTGACCATGTATCCTTCTCCTATAACAAGAAAAATCCTGTTTTAAAGGACATTTCCTTCAAGATAAATGCAGGTGAGACCGTTGCGGTAATGGGTCCTACGGGTTCGGGCAAGACCACTCTCATTAACCTTATCTCCCGTATGTATGACGCAGACGAGGGACGGGTAATGGTTGACGGGGAGAATGTCCGTATGTTAAAGCTTAAACAGCTCAGAAAGAATATCGGCGTGGCTTCTCAGGACGTGCTGCTTTTCTCGGACACCATCGAGGGAAATATCGCCTTCGGAAACAGCTCCATGTCCGATGAGGACGTGCATAAATACGCTTCTCTTGCCGCTGCGGACGAATTTATCAAAAAGACCTCCGACGGCTATGATACCATTATCGGTGAAAGAGGAGTGGGTCTCTCGGGCGGTCAGAAGCAGAGAATTTCCCTGGCGCGTGCCCTTGCGGTAAAGCCTGCGGTGCTTATTCTGGACGACACCACCTCGGCGGTGGATATGGAGACCGAGAAATACATTCAGAACAGTCTCAGAAACCTTGATTTCAAATGCACAAAGATAATCATCGCCCAGCGTATCTCCTCCACCAAGGACGCAGACAAGATAATCATTCTGCGAGACGGAAGGATAGAGGACATAGGCACCCATGAGGAGCTTATAAGCAGGGAAGGCTATTACCGAGAAGTCTATGACCTCCAGACCTGACAATAAGGGAGTGATATAAATGGCAAGAAATAAATTCGACGTTGACGAAGAGCTTGAGACCCCTTTTGACATACGGCATTTCAAGCGTGCGCTGAAATATGTGGGCAAATACAAAAAGCAGGTCATCATTTCGATGGTGCTGAGCGTTTTTGCCGCAGTTATCGGACTTCTGGCTCCTCTGATAACCCAGAGAGCGCTGGACGTTACCCTTCCCGAAGGAAATAAAACAGAGCTTTTTATACTCGCCGCATTCCTGCTCCTGACCATAATCATAAGCGTGGAGTTTTCCGCTGTCAGAGCAAGGATAATGACCAAGGCGGGACAGGATATGATATACGATATCCGAAAGGACCTCTTTGAGCACTTGCAGAAGCTGCCCTTTGAGTATTATGACACCCGTCCCCACGGAAAGATACTTACAAGGGTCATAAACTATGTAAACAGCGTTTCCGACCTGCTCACAAACGGACTTATCACCTTTGTTCTGGAGCTTTTCAATATCCTTTTCATCATTGTATTTATGTTTTTCGTCTGCTGGCAGCTGGCGCTGGTGGTACTTGCGGGAATGCCGCTGTTCATCGGGTTTATGTTTGCAATAAAGAAGGCTCAGCGCAGAGCATGGCAGAAGGTCTCAAACAAATCCTCCAACTTAAACGCATATCTCCACGAGGGCCTTGTGGGCGTTGGCATAACCCAGAGCTTTACCCGTGAGGAGGAAAACGAGGCAATATTTGACAGGCTTTCCGTTGAATACCGCAAGTCGTGGATGAAGGCCATCTACTTTTCCAATGCGGTATGGCCTGTGGCAGATAATATTGCAATATGGGTAAGCGGCGCCATATATCTCATAGGTCTCCTGGCGCTGGGACCCAAGGCGGGCATCACAGTCGGTACTATCGTAGCTATGACAGGCTATTCGGGACGCTTCTGGCAGCCTATTATGAACCTTTCAAACCTTTACAACACCTTTATCAACACCATTGCATATCTTGAAAGAATATTCGAGACAATGGACGAGCCCGTTACCGTTTCCGACAAGGAGAACGCTTCGGAAATGCCCAAGATAAAGGGCGATGTTTCCTTTAAGAACGTGACCTTCGGATACGAGAGCGGTGTAAATATCCTTGAAGATCTGTCCTTTGACGTCAAGGCAGGTCAGAGCGTTGCGCTTGTAGGTCCCACGGGCGCAGGCAAGACGACTATCGTAAATCTTATCTCGAGATTTTATGACCTGAACGGCGGACAGGTGCTTATAGACGGACAGGATATCTCAGATGTGACACTTAGATCCCTCCGCTCCCAGATGGGAATAATGCTACAGGACAGCGTTATTTTCAGCGGCACCATACGTGACAATATCCGTTACGGCAGGCTTGACGCCACCGATGAGGAGATACGTGCCGCCTGCAGGGTCGTTGGTGCAGACGAGTTTATAAACGAAATGCCCAAGGGATATGATACCATAGTCAAGGAAAGAGGCTCTTCTCTTTCTCAGGGTCAGAGGCAGATGATAGCCTTTGCCAGAACTATTCTCGCAGACCCGAAGATACTCGTTCTTGACGAGGCGACCTCCTCCATTGACGCCAAGACCGAAAGGTACATTCAGCAGGGCATAGACCATCTTCTCAAAGGCAGGACATCGTTTATCATCGCTCACCGTCTTTCCACGATAAGAAGCTGCGACAAGATAATGTACATATCCGACAAGGGCATTGCCGAGTCGGGCACTCACGAGGAGCTTATGGCGAAAAAAGGGCTTTACTACAAGCTTTGTATGGCTCAGGCAATATGATTTTCAGAGGCTGCGGAGAAATTTCGCAGCCTTTTTTGTATAACCTGCGAAAAACATCTGTATTTGGTGAAAATATATCATTTCGGTATTGAAATAGGCAGAAAAATGTGATATAATAGAAAAAATAATATAACCCGTTTTATTTTTTCGGAGGCAGTAGTATGAAACGTAAAAATATCGCGGTCTGCGTCACAGGCTACAACTGGGAATATGAAAGCCGTATCGTAAAAGGAATAAGCGACAAGTGTGCCGAGCTTGATGTAAATCTTCTTATTTTTGCCACTCTGATACAGCGCCCTCCTCTTAATACGGACAGGGTGCTGCCCGAAAGCGTTATCAAGGGCGAGACGGAGATATTTAATCTCATAAATTATGATATTATTGACGGAATTATCATGCTGGGCGACTCAATTATTGAGGAGAGGGTCATTTTTGATGTGGCTGATAAGGCTGCAAAAAAGAATATCCCCGTTGTGAATGTCAGCGACCCGACTCATACGCTTTTCAGAAACGTGGTCCTCAGCGATAAAACAGCTATGGAATTTGTTGTTCGTCATCTTGTGGAGGAGCATGGGGTGACAAAAATAAACTTTATCGGCGGCTTTCCCGGAAATCTCCAGACTGAGGAAAGGCTTGCAGCATACAAAAAGGTGCTTGAGGAGCATAATATCCCCATAGAGGAAAGCAGGATAGCTTACGGAAAGTTCTGGAAAGAAGCGTCGGAATGCACGAAGCAGTTTATTGATTCGGGAGATATCCCCGAGGCTATTGTCTGCGCCAACGATACCATGGCTATTTTCTGTATGGACTATCTTCAGGACAAAGGCTACAGGATACCCGAGGATATTATCGTCACAGGCTTTGACGGAACAGGCGATTGTGAGGTATATAAGCCCTCCCTTACTTCTGTGCGCCCCGGCTATGAGACAGCGGGTCACAGGGCTGTGGAGATACTTTCGGGTATATGGGACGGAAAGGAAACGGAAGTCGTTTCGGAAGTGGGTTCCGAGCTTATACCTATGCAGTCATGCGGCTGTGTTCCTAAAGAGGAGAAGCATACATACGATTTCTTCAGCGAAAGATACGGCGCAGAGACCGATGCGCTGGAGTTCCGAACTTATATTCATGATATGAATACGGATTTTGCTGCTGTGAAAAATCCTGCCGAGCTTTTTGCAAACGCAAATTCCAGCGCAAAGTTCTTTAAGCTGAAAAAATTATTTATATGCATTTGCTCAAACATTCATAAAGAAAGTGTGGAGCTGGATAAAGAAGATATCATTTCGTCCTTCAAGGGCATTTCCGATACAATGGTGAATATGTTCAGCTACGGAAGCGACGTTCCTGTAGGAAAAGCTTTTCCAACAGCGGAGCTTGTTCCCGAGGATATACTTAACGGAGAAAAATCTGTGGTATTCGCCTTCTCGCCCCTTTATTTCAAGGACAATTTCTTAGGCTACCTTGCATACGAGCCATCGGGCTTTAATGGTTACGGAAAGCATTTTGAGACCTGGCTTATGACGCTTTCAAACAACACCGGAAGCTTCTACATGAACAAGAAGCTGGAGCTTGTTGTTGAGCAGCTTGAAAATCTATACGTGAGAGATCCCCTTACGGGACTTTATAACAGGCGGGGTATGTCCAAATACGCCATTGAGCTTCTGGAAAATGCAAAGAAAGCAGATTCCTGCGTTACAGTCGTATGCTCGGATATCGATAATCTGAAGCCGATAAACGACCTTTACGGTCATGAGGCAGGGGATAATGCCATCGTTCAGACGGCGAGGGCTATCGATAAGGCCATGCCCGCAGCAGCTGTAAGCGTGAGAACGGGCGGAGATGAATTTTGTTCGGTGCTCAGAAGCTGCAGCGATGAGGAGATAAAGGGAATAATTGAGCGGATAGAACAGGCACTTGAGGAATACAACAGCTCAAGCGGACTTTCATATAAGATAGGCTGCAGCTGCGGCTTTTACCGTATGAAGGCAGCGGAGGTCGAGTCCATCGAGAAGATAGCCGCTTTTGCCGATGAGGAAATGTACAAGGTAAAGATAAGAAAAAAGGCTATGAGAAAAATGTGATGACAAGCGGGGCATTGCGCCCCGTTTTCATTATCGGAGGAGGCGGTAATGCTGAAATATGCGGTAATGTGTACGGCGCTGGGCATTGCCCTTGCAGTAAGCGCCGCTTCATACATATATGTCTGCAGGGACAGCAATGAAAAAAATGAGCTGGGCGAACGCCTTGCCTATGCGGAGCTTAATGCCGATATCCACCGCAGGTTCGGAGGCTATGACATTGAAGCCCTTTGCGAAGGATATGAGCCTCCTAAGTCTTTTCTGGGTCATACCGAGATAAGCATGGAGGTAATAAATCAGTATCCCGAGCTGCCTGTGGGCTGCGAGATAACCTGTGCGGCGGCAATGCTTAAATTCCTGGGTTATTCCATTGACAAATGCGATCTTGCGGATAATTATCTTCCTGTGGGCAGCGAGTTTACTGAAAAGGACGGCAGGCTGTACGGACCCGACCCCCGTAAGGTTTTCGTGGGAGACCCTTACGGAAAGGGCTACGGCTGCTATGATGAAGTCATTGCGGCGGTGCTGGACGATTATTTTTCCTCTCACGGCTCGGAAAACAGGGCGGTCATTCTCGAGGACGCCAGCTCTGCCGACCTTGAAAGGCTCATTGACGGCGGAGCACCCGTTATCGTATGGGCGTCGATCGATATGAAGCCCTACAGGTACAATGCCGTGTCCGAATGGCAGACGGCGGAGGGCGACACCATAATGTGGCTCTCAAATTCCCACACCTTGATACTTACAGGCTATGACGGAGCCTATTATTACTTTATGGACTGCTCTGACAAGGACGAGATACAGCGTTATCCCAAGGAGACCTTTCTCAGCAGATGGAAGGAAAACGGCTGTCAGAGCGTTACTGTGAAGATAAATAAATAAGCAGGCGGCTGCTTCCGAAAGGCTGGTTTTTATGAAATTTATTCATCTCTCAGACCTTCATCTTGGAATAAGGGTCAATGAGTTTTCCATGATAGAAGATCAGAGATATATCCTTGAGCGTATAACGGGCATAATTGACAGAGAAAAGCCCGACGGGATAATTATTGCGGGGGATATTTATGACAAGACCGTGCCCCCTGCGGAAGCGGTGGCGATGTTTGACGATTTTATAAGCGGTATCGCTAAAAGAAACATTCAGACCTTTATCATAAGCGGAAATCACGACTCTGCGGAGAGAGTTTCCTTCGGCTCGAGGATAATGGACGCAAGCGGTATACATTTTTCTCCCGTCTATAACGGCAAAGTAAGTCCTGTAGCTATGGAGGACGGCTTCGGCAGGGTAAATGTTTATATGCTGCCATTTCTGAGGCCCTCATCGGTGAGGGCGTTTTATCCCGATGATGATACTGACAGCTACTCCTCGGCGGTGGAGACGGCGGTGAGACATCTGGAAATTGATGCATCCGAGAGAAATATCCTTGTTACCCATCAGTTCGTTACCGGTGCGCTTCGTTCGGACTCGGAGGAGATCTCGGTGGGCGGCACGGATAATGTTTCCGCGGATATTTTTTCGGAGTTTGACTATACCGCTTTGGGGCATATCCATGGTCCGCAGAATATCGGCTCGGAAAGGATAAGATACTGCGGAACGCCCCTTAAATACTCCTTTTCCGAGGCGGGTCACAGAAAATCCGTTACCGTCATAGAGCTTTTGGAAAAGGGAGCGCTTTCTGTAAGGACGGAGGAGCTTATCCCGCTTCGGGATATGGTGGAACTTAAAGGCAGCTATGAGGAGCTTATGAGCAGGAGCTTCTATGAGGGAACGAGCTATACAGAGGATTATGTTCATATTACTCTTACCGATGAGAGCGATGTCCCCGACGCTGTTTCAAAGCTGAGAATGGTTTACCGAAATCTTATGAAGATGGACTATGACAACGCCCGCACGCGCAGGCAGAATATCATTTCGGGAGCGGCTGAGGTGCAGGAAACGGACCCGATAAAGCTTTTCGGGGAGTTTTTCGAAGCGCAGAACAATGCTCCTATGACTGAGGAGCAGGCGGCTTTTGCGGAGGATATCATCAAGGAAGCGTGGGAGATGTAAATGAGACCTTTAAAGCTTAAAATGACGGCGTTCGGTCCCTATGTGGGCAGCAGAGAACGGGCTGTTGTGATAGATTTTGACAAGCTTGGCAGAGAGGGACTTTACCTTATCACAGGCGACACGGGAGCAGGCAAGACTACTATTTTTGACGCTCTGACCTTTGCTCTTTACGGAGAGGCGAGCGGCGAAAACAGGGACCCGAAAATGCTCCGCTCCAAATATGCGGCAGGGGATATCCCCACTGTGGCGGAGCTTACCTTTGAGTACAGAGGCTTGGTTTATGTCATAAGGCGAAATCCCGACTATGAGCGCCCGAAGAGCAGGGGCGAGGGAGTCACGGTGGAGAAGGCGTCCGCTTGCCTCACATATCCCGACGGCAGGGTGCTTGACGGGAAGATAAGCGAGGTCAACAAGGCTGTACGGGATATTATCGGCATTGACAGGGACCAGTTCATGCAGATAGCCATGATATCCCAGGGAGATTTTCTGAAGCTCCTTTTAGCAGGCACGGCGGACAGGCAGGAGATATTCAGAAAGATATTCAAGACGGAAAAGTACAAGCAGATACAGGATATTTTGAAAAGCAGAGCGTTGGAGCTGAAAAAGGAGTATGACTCACTGAGATCGGGAACCGCAAGGTTTATCGGGACTGTTCAGGCAGATGAAAGAAGCATATATTTCCCGAGACTTGAGATGGCAAAAAGGGGCGAGCTGCCTTTTGACGATGCATCGGCAATAATTGAAACCCTTATTTCAGAGGACAGGGAAGCCGAGACGAAATGCTCGGCAAGGCTTTCGGATATTGAAAAGGAGCTTGGTGCAGTTCTTGAAAATATCGGCAAGGGCAAGAAAATAAAGGAAGCCCGTGACGCACTCTCGGACATAAAAAAGCGGCTTGAGGAGCTTTCACCCGTTCTTGAAGCTTCAGAGATCAGTCTCAAAGAGAAAAAAACGGCTCTCTCCGCAGGGGACGAGCTTACGGCAAAGGCTGAGAAGCTGAAAAATGAGCTTGATAAATTTACGCAGCTTGAGACCGTTTCTTCGGAAGCGGCGGCGCTTGAAAAGCGGATATCCGATAACAGCCTGTCGGCAGCTCAGAAGTCCGAGCAGCTGACAAGGGGCGAAAACAGGCTTCACGAATTAAAAAATGAGCTTTCGGAGCTTGAAAATGCAGGGGAGAATGCTGCAAATCTGAATAATGCCCTGGAGAAGCTCGGCACAGAAAAAGATGAAATGAACAGGCTGAAACGTGCGGCAGATGAATTTGACAGGATACGTGCAAGCCTAGAAAGGGAAAAGAAAAATTATCTTGCGGCGTCAAAGGAATATGAGAGGGCGCAGGAGCATTATCAGCGGCTCAATAAGGCGTTTCACGATGAGCAGGCAGGTATTCTGGCGCAGGAGCTTGCGGAGGGAATGCCCTGTCCTGTGTGCGGCTCGGTCCATCACCCCTCACCTGCGGTCAAATCTCAGTCTGCTCCCTCAAAGGAGCAGGTGGAGGCTGCGGCAGATACGGCTCAGCAGAAAAATGCGCTAATGAACGAAGCAAGCAGCCGCTGCGGCGAGATAAGGGGCAGGTTTGAAAACGGCAGGAAATGGATAGGGGAGCGTATTGCGGGCAGATGTGATGAAAATTCTGTCCACGACTATATTAACGGCGAGCTTATGCGGATAAGCAGCGAGATATCCGAAAAAACGGGGCTCCTTGAGCGCGAAAATGAAAGAAGCAGGCGGAAAAAAGCAGCAGCAGAGGCTGTTCCTGCGGTGGAAAAGAAGATAGGAGAAATAAAAGACAGCATTTCCGAGCTTAAAAGCCTGATATCTTCCGATGAAGCTGTCCTTGCACAAAAACGTGAGACGGTAAAGACGCTTTCGGCAGAGGTGGGCTTTGAGAGCAAGGCTGCGGCGCAGGCAGAGATATCAAAGCTTCTGGCTGAAAAAGACCGCCTTAAACGGGAATATGAAGCTGCTGAGGAAAAATACAAGCAAAACTCTGCACTTGCGGACTCCTTAAAGGGTCGGAAGGAGCAGCTTGAAAGTCAGCTTGAAAATTCCGATGGTGCGGATCTTGATGCGCTTGAAGAAAAACGTCGGGAGCTTACGGTCATAAAGGAAACTGCTTCGGCTGAAAATATTGTCATATGCGGCAGGCTCCGTGCAAATATTTCCGCCCTTGAGCAGATAAATGCCCAGTGCGCCGAGATGGCAGAGACGGAAAAGAAATACGCCGCTGCAATGGCTCTTTCGGACACTGCAAACGGCAGACTTGCGGGCAAGGCAAAGATAAGCTTTGAGACCTATGTGCAGATGTATTTCCTTGACAGGATACTTGAAAGGGCAAACCGCAGGCTGCTCATTATGTCGGACAATCAGTACGAGCTGAGACGCAGAGAGCAGGATAAGGCAGAGGGCAGCGGTCAGAGAGGACTTGAGCTGGACGTTCTCGACCATTACAACGGCACTGTGAGAGATGTGCGGTCTCTTTCGGGCGGCGAGTCCTTCAAGGCTTCTCTTGCGCTGGCTCTGGGACTTTCGGACGAGGTGCAGTCCTCGGCTCCTGCCATAAAGCTTGACTGTATGTTCGTGGACGAGGGCTTCGGCTCTCTTGATGAGGAGTCGCTCAGGCAGGCGATAAAGGCGCTTTCCGAGATAGGCGGCGGCAGCAGGCTTGTGGGCATTATCTCCCATGTGTCGGAGCTTAAAGAGCGTATCGAAAAGCAGATAGTAGTTACCAAGGACATCAGCGGCGGCAGCAGGGCAGAGGTAAGAGTATAATAATACAGGGGCAGAGCTCCCCGCAGCCATACGGGCTGGATTGCTCTGCTCCTGCTTTTTTATTTATTCGCCGTATTTCCGGTTCACGGCGCTTATGATAATATCAGCCGTACCCTCGCAGCCGAAATTGCTCACATCGAGCATAATGTGCTTGTTGTCCCTGTCGCCGCGGTTTTTGCCCGTAACGTATTTGTAGTAATTGTGCCGCTGGAGATCAACACGCTTTATAAGCTTTGCTGCTGCGGCTTCCGTCAGGTCGTAAGCCTCGGACATATGCTTTATTCTATGGTCAAGGGGAGAGTACAGAAAGATGTTCAGGCAGTTGGGATATTCCCTTAAAATATAGTCGGAGCAGCGTCCGAAGAATATGCATGACTGCTTTCTGTCTGCCAGCTCCCTAATAACATCGACCTGCGCCATAACGGCTTTTTCCGAATAGAATGAAGTGGAGGAGCCGTAGCTGAATGCCTTGAGCAGTTCTTTAAGATGCCTGTCAAGAAGCATTTCCGAATCGATAAAGGAATCGGAGCTTATGCCTGCCCTCTGTGCGGTCATATCCACAAGGTCTCTGTCATAAAAGGGAACATCAAGCTTTGAAGCAAGGATATGTCCTACCTCTCGGGCGTTGCAGCCAAATTCTCTGCTTATGGTGATTATAAATTTTTTCATTTCGCTCATTCTCCTTTGCTGTTTCTGAAATTCTTACTGCTGATATGAGGAAGGTTCCACCTGAAAAATATAGCCAGACTGCGTATCACTGCAACGGTCAAAAAGCAGGCTGCTCCTGCGGCGATAAATCCGCACAGGTGATAAACGGGGAGAAATACGACAGCTCCAACTACCGCAGCGCAGGCATATATCTGGCTGACAAAGATATAAGGCTTTCTGTCCGCCATAATATCCCTGATAACTCCGCCGCCAACGCCTGTTACCGTGCCCGAGAACACAAGAAGGAAATAATTTGTGCTGTATCCCAGGTCGATCCCTGCGTTTATTCCCGTGACCGTAAAGACGGAAAGCCCCACAGTATCGAGTACAGGCATTATCCTGTCATATATATCCGTAAATCGGGACAGCTTGTTCTTTTTGCAGGCTGCTTTAAGAATTATAAAAATCAGATTTGCGGTAAAAAGCGATACAAGGATACACAGGGGAGATGAAAACATTGCAGGAGGAAGTCTCCCTATGATGATATCGCGTATAACGCCGCCTCCTGCCGCCGTGACCAGAGCAAGGACATTTACTCCCAGCAGGTCCATTCCGCATTGTACGGCTGTAAGCGCTCCCGATGAGGCGAATGCAACAGTGCCCGTCACCTCAAGGATATTTACAAAAATATCAATTTCCATATGTACCGTTTCCTTCGGGTCTCACATATTTCTTTATTTTTCTTACAGCGGACGCCTGGCTTATCCCCAGCCGTTCGGCAAGAGCTACAGATGTATGACAGCGGCTGTAATGCTGATTTATTATCTCTCCCTCGTAAAATTCCAGCATATTTTTAAGGGAACCGCTTTCCGCGAAAAGCTCGTTTGACTGCCTGGTAAATTCCTTCGGGAGGTCGAAAATGTCGATGCTATCCCCCTCGGCGGTGAGAACGAGTCGTTCCGCAGTATAGCGTATCTCGTCGATGTTTTCCTTCCATTCGTGACCCAGCAGGCAGTTCATCGCCCTGGGGAGGAGCTTAACGTTTCTCGAATACTTTCTGTTGAACTCACTGAGAAAGTATTCGATAAAGCATTTTAAGTCCTCGGGGCAGCTGTTTATTGAATGTACCTCCGCCTGATAGGGTCGGAAGAAGCTGAACATTTCCGATGTAATGCTCCTGCGGCTCCTCAGCTCGCTTAGGGACACGTCCGCAATGCCGATGGGGATAACATTGTATTCTCTGAACTTCTTTATCAGGGTGCGCTGCATAATGGGGGATAGTGTGTCTATCCCTTTGACCATTACAGCTCTGTAGCCACCCGAGCTGACAATTCCGCGGCTGCCGAAAAGCTCCCGTTCCGCTGTTTCCTCGTCCAGAAGCTGACAGTTGCAGCTCCCCACAGCGCCCTTTTCCGAATAGATGAGCCTTGCGGTGTATGACCTTCCGCTGCCGGGAGGGCCGTATATATATGCGGGGCAGTCGGCTTCGGAAAAGACTCTGATAAGAGAAACGGTCTCCGCAGATTTTCTGCTCCGCCTTACAATGCTGCTGCTTATGTTGCCGAGCCTTACAAGACGGTCTATCTCGCCGAGAAGCCTTGTGTTTTCGCTTTTGAGCGTTTCGTACCGCTGTCTTAGGTCTTCGGTGCTTTTAACGTCCCAGGAGGAGTAGCAGACTATCATTTTAAGCCGTTTATTTTCGTCAAAAATTGGTATTCCCGTAACGAAATTCTCTATTCCTCTTGCGTCCTTCTGAACGGTGGTTATCCTCTTTTTCTCCTCAAACACCATACTTGTGACGCAGGGAGAAAACATTTCATTTATCTCTCTGCTTGTGGTGTTTTTGCCGATTATCTGTTCGGGTGAAAGTCCTGCCAGAGCGAGATATTCCCGTCCCGCATAAACGAAGGTGCCGTTCTCGTCTGCGATCGTCAGTCCCGGGTGTATCTGTTCAAGGATATTTCCGATAAGTTCAAAATCGATCTTTTCCATAATATGTCTCTTATCATACATTAAGAATTTTTGAGAAGAACTGCTTAGCGCGGTCGCTCTTTGGATTTTTGAATACCTCTTCGGGAGTGCCGTCCTCAATGACATAGCCGCCGTCCATAAAGCATACCCTGTCGGAGACCTCCGAGGCAAAGCCCATTTCGTGCGTTACCACGATCATAGTCATGCCCGCCTTGGCAAGTCCCTTCATAACGTCCAGGACTTCTCCCACAAATTCGGGGTCGAGAGCGGAGGTGGGCTCGTCGAAAAGTATGACCTCGGGGTTCATGGCAAGAGTTCTTGCAATAGCCACTCTCTGCTGCTGACCGCCCGAAAGCTGCGGAGGATATGCGTCCGCCTTTCCGTCCATACCGACCTTTTTCAGCAGCTCCATAGCGGTCTTAACGGCTTCCTCTTTCTTTATTTTCTTTATCTGCATCGGACATTCGATAACATTTTCAAGCACGGTTTTATGGGGCCATAGGTTAAACTGCTGGAAAACCATTCCCACATTTTTGCGGATTTCCCTGGCAGCTTTTTCGTTCAGCTTCTTGTTCTCCTTTGCTTCGGAGATACCTCTGATAGTCTGACCGTTAATGCTTATCTCGCCCGAGGTTATCTCCTCAAGATAGTTGAGACAGCGCAGAAATGTGCTTTTGCCGCTTCCGCTGGGACCGATAACGCTTACCACCTGTCCCTTGTATATGTCGATATCTATTTTCCTGAGAACGGCAAGCTCGCCGTAGCTTTTAGCCATATTTTTTACGGAGATGATTGGAGTCTTTGTATCAGACATAATTGTCACCGACCTTTCTCATATTCTTACACGGTTGTATTTCTTTTCAATCCTGCCTGAAATAAATTCGATAACAAGATTGAGCGCCCAGTAAAGAACTCCTGCGCAGATATATACGAAAAGGGGGCTGAACGTGATGCCGATAGCTTCCTTTGTCATCATAGTCATCTCCGCAACCGTGATTATGGAGAGGATAGACGAATCCTTCACAGTCTGAACGAACTGACCCGTAAGTGAGGGGACGATCATTCTGATAGTCTGGGGAAGGATTATGCGGTACAGTATTTTCAGCCTTGGCATACCCAGAGCCGCCGCCGCTTCATATTGTCCCTTGGGGATAGCCTTCACACCGCTTTCGAGGATAACAGCGGCATATGCCGAGGTATAAAGGCTGAGTATAAGAACTCCCGTACCGAATGCCGAAACGTTTATCCCCAGAGAGGGCAGACCGTAATACGCAAGATAGACCTGCACCATAAATGGAGTGCAGCGGAATATTTTTATAAATACACGGGCTGTTCCTTCAACGAGCTTGTTGGGGGAAATGCACATATATCCCACAGCCAGACCGCCGATAAAAGCGAAAACTATTGACAGCACCGATATTTCGATGGTAAGCCTCAGACCCTGTAAAAGCATCGGCAGGCTTATGCTTGCAACATGGATAAAATCATTCATTGCCTGTGCCTCCTTCAAGCTTTTTTCTTCTGAAGCTTAACGATCTCCTCAAGTCCTGCGCAAACGATGAAGTACAGTACCGCAATTGCGATGTAGAAGGGGAGAGTCACATAGGTCTGGGTAATAAGTCTCTGCGCCGTTCTTGTAAGCTCCACTATGGCAAGGACGGAAAGCATGGGAGATACCTTTATGACGTTGATAAATTCGCTTGTTAGCTGGGGAGAAACTATCTTAAATACCTGTGGGAAAACTATTCTTGCAAGTATCTTAGGCTTTGACATTCCGAGAGCGGCAGCCGCTTCTGTCTGTCCCTTTGGTATGGCAGTAAGTCCGCCTCTGATGATCTCTGCGATAAATCCGCCGCTGTTGAGACTGAGGGCGATAACACCCGAGACATAAGCCGAAAGGTTAAGTCCCATTACCGCAAGCGCCTGATAGATTATATATATCTGCACCAGAACGGGGGTGTCTCTTACAAAGCTTATGTATACCTTGATGATACCCTTGACTATCCTTGAGGGCAGGGAATTTCCTCCCATACGCAGCACCGAAAGCAGAGTTCCGATAATAAGCGCAATGATTATGGCTTCCACCGATACGAGGACGGTATATCCAAGCCCTTTCAGTATCAGGGGCGTATATTCCAGAACGGTTTTCAATCCTTCCATCTGACAGCCGCCTTTCTGTAAAATTATCGGCTCTGTCACAGAGCGCTGATCATGTGACAGAGCCGTGGAAAATGCTGATCTTTATTCGGCGGGAATGTAGTTTTCCTCGGGAAGCTCAGTAGTTGCTCCGAACCATTTGGTCTGAAGCTCAGCGAGAGTTCCGTCCTCCTTGAATTTGTGAATTTCGGAGTTTATAAATTCGGAAAGCTCTGTATCCTCGGGACGAACAGCCCAGCCTACCCAGGTATCTGTGCCCACATACTCGGCATTGCCGCTTGCGTCGGATACTATTACATAATCATCGGGATTGTTCTTGACAACAGCAGCGCAGCTTGCATAGTTCTGAGCCACAAGGTCGATCCTGCCGTTTTTAAGCTCCAGAAATGCCTCGGGGAATGAGTCGTATGTAAGGAGCTCCGCATATCCGCTGCCGCCGTTTGCGATAAGCTGCTCGTTATATTTCTTTGTATCTGCTTCGTTGTAGCAGGAGGTCTGTGTTCCCACCTTTTTGCCCTCCATATCCGCAATTGACTGAATGGAGTCATCGTTCTTGCGCTTTACAAATACGGTAGTGCCGTTCTGGATGGGATAGGTCATTGTGTATTTGCCCGCTCTTTCGGCGGTAATTCCGAGAGTAGCGCCGACAACGTCATATTTCTTAGCTTCAAGTCCTGCAAGAATGCCCTGGAAAGGAAGGTCGATATAATCAAGCTCCACGCCCAGATCCTCGCATATTTTAGCAAAAAGGTCTGCATTGTAGCCTACTATCTTCTCGCCGTCAAGATATTCGAAGGGCTCGTAAGCAGCTTCCGTTGCGACGGTAAGCTTTCCATTTGCCTTTATTTTGTCCAGGGTAAGAGGTCCGTCTGATGAAGCAGATGATGTGCCCGATGATGATGAGCAGCCTGCAAAGCCGATTGCCATAGCGGCAGCCATTGCAGCCGCAGCGATCCTTTTAAATACCGATTTCCTTTTCATTTTCATATCCTCCTAAATATATTTATGTAACAAAGCCCTTTCCAAAGCTTGTTATCCATTACTTTCTCTGTCCCGTCTTTTTCTGATATGCAAGTATTGACATAAACTCAAATATGAGATTTGCAGCCATATACGCCGTTATCTCGGAATGGTCGTATGGAGGCGCAACTTCGACTACATCGAAGCCTATGAAGTTAAGCTCCTTCATACCTCTGACAAATTCCAGCGCTTCGAAAGATGTAAATCCGCCGACCTCGGGAGTTCCTGTTCCGGGAGCGTATGCGGGGTCGATGAAGTCGATGTCGAAGGTGAGGAACACCTTCATATCTCCCACTCTCTTCTTTATCTCCTCCGAAAGCTCCGCAGCGGTCATTTTGTGGAGCCGGTCTCCGGGAATGACCTTAAATCCAAGCTCTGCGGCGGTTTTAAAATCGTCGGGGTCGTAAAGGGAGCCTCTCATTCCTATCTGAATGGAATGCGAAGGATCGATAAGACCTTCCTCAAGAGCGCGTCTGAATGGCGTTCCGTGATTGTACTTCTGACCGAAGACCGTGTCGCACAGGTCAAGATGGGAATCAAAATGCACAAGAGCCACCTTTCCATGCGCCTTTGCTGCGGCACGAAGCTCGCCGAGGGTAACGGCGTGGTCTCCTCCGATGCTGATGGGGACTGCTCCGCAGCCGATAACTCCCGAGATAGTCTCCTCAATGGCGGCATATGTCTCGTGAATGTAATCGGGGATAACGGGAACATCGCCAAGATCGGCACCCTTGAGGGAGTCCATGATATTTACTCCCATAGGAATGTTGTTTGGCTTTATCATAGCGGAAATGTTTCTCACGCCGTTGGGACCGAACCTTGCGCCGGGACGGAAGGAAGCGGCTGTATCAAAGGGGATGCCCACGATGGCAAAATCAAGACCCTCTGCGCTTTCGGCTCTGGGAAGTCTCATAAAATTGCCCATATTGCAGAAACGGGGAGAACCCGATGCACTGGGCGGCTGGCAGTTTAACATAATGATTACCTCTTTTATAAAAAATAATAGGCGGTAAGTGTTCCCGATATCGGGAATGTTTATCGTTCTGATTATTATTATATCTATTTATGCAACTTTGTCAAGAGTAAATTGCAAAAATCTTGATTTATAGTCAGAAATGAATTTGTGCCAATAACCGCGATATATAGGCGCTTTACAGGTGTTTATGTACTTTAAAAATAATAACTATTCAAAAATGAATAGAACAATAATGAATAATTCTAAAAATAAATTTGCAAAATCTGAAAATATAATAGATAAAAAAGGCATCTGAAACTGCAGACTGCACTTACAGCTTCAGATGCCTTATGGTACCCAAAATTTAATTTCCGAGGATATTCTCTATTTCAGCCCTTTCCTCATCGGAAAATTCTATCTTCTCGATGCACCGAACATTTTCCTCTATCTGTTCGGGACGGCTGGCACCGATAAGCACCGTTGCAACCGCCTTGTTGGACAGCACCCAGGACAGCGCCATCTGAGAAAGCTTCTGCCCTCTCCTTGCGGCAACCGCGTTCAGAGCGTTCAGACGGGATATCATCTTTTCGTCAAGCTGACCTCCTATCCAGGTGTCGCCCCTGCCCACTCTCGAATCCTTGGGAACTTCCTTTAAATATCTGTCGGTAAGAAAGCCCTGATAAAGGGGAGAGAACACTGCAAGCCCAATGCCGTTTTCAAGTGCAAAGCTGTCCAGACCGTCGCTTTCCACCCATCTGTTGAGCATAGAGTAAGAAGGCTGATTTACGATAAACGGAGTGTGGAGCTCCTTGAAAATATTCATGATTTCCTCTGTCTGAGCCTTGTTGTAATTTGAAATTCCCACATAAAGAGCCTTTCCCTGCCTGACCGCATTGTCCAGAGCGAGAGCAGTCTCCTCAAGGGGAGTGTTGGGGTCGAATACGTGGTGATAGAAAATATCCACATAATCAAGCTTCATACGTTTAAGGCTCTGGTCCAGGGACGCGGTAAGATATTTTCTTGAGCCGTTTCTGTCGCCGTAGGGACCCTCCCACATTTCATATCCTGCCTTTGTGGAAATGCACATCTCGTCACGATAGCTCCTCATACCGTCAAGTATCCTGCCGAAATTCTCCTCAGCGCTGCCGTTATAGGGATTTCCGTAATTATTTGCCAGGTCGAAATGGGTAATGCCCAGGTCAAAGGCTGTGTGCACCATTTTTTCCATATTCTCAAAGCAGCCCGTGCTGCCGAAATTCTTCCAGAAGCCCAGAGAAACTGCCGAAAGCTTGAGACCGCTTTTTCCGCAGCGGTTGTATATCATCTTGTCGTATCTTTTATCATTTGCAATGTACATTTTTAAACTCCTTTTCAGTTGACAGACGAATGGCTGTAAATATAAAATTCCTCCTGACTTGCGCGGTATTCCTTTTGCTTCGGTGGGAAAAGACTGTCAAATTTCTCAGCCTCCGCGCAGTCATAATTAAAAGCGATGCTTTCGTGAAATGTCATTTTCCTGCCGTCAAGAGCGCCTTCCTTCAGCTCCTTCACAAGCATAGCCGTGGGGAAAATATTCCCCTCCGGACAGATATTGAACTTTTTGCAGCTTTTAAAGCCTCTTGCGATATAATTTGCAGGGGAACCGAAAATAACAATAACCTCATACCCCATATTACGTGCAATTTCAAATGAACGTTCAAGCAACGCCTTGCCCACGCCCATTCTCTGATATCCGGGAAGCACCGCCAAAGGACCGAAGGTAAGCGTTTCCATCTCATTCCCCGACTCGTCCGTAAGATGGGACCTTGTGTACATTACACTGCCGATAATACGCCCGTCCAGCTCTGCCACAAGGTCAAGCTCGGGGATAAGATCATAGTGACTTCTGATCATATGCGCCAGATAATGCTCATCGCACCCCGGAACGTTTAAATTCCAGAAAGCCTCTCTGATAAGCGTTTCAACCTCTCTGTGATCGCTTTCCGTTTCATTTCTAATAATAATTCTGTCCACTTTCGTTCCTCCTTAGCTTACACAAAAGTCCCCGTATAAAAATCGGTGTCAACATATGTTGTGGTTTCAGATGTTTCGCTCTCGGAAAATGTTTCGGAAGAAGAATCCGTTTCTGCAATAGTTTCCGAAGTCGTTTCCGGAGCCGTTTCGGAGGGAAGGGTCTCGGCAGTCTGCTCGGTAATGCTTTCGCTTTCGGAAACGGGAGGCTCTGTCACCGCCTGAGTCGTTATCTCCTCACCGCCCTCGGGAATAAGCACTATCGCCTGAGAATGCATCTGCTTGAACCTGACCTCAAACCTGTCGATATTGTAGTCGATGATACCCTTCATCGGGTCATTGAGAGTGACCGTGGAGTTTGCGATATTAAAGCCTGCCAGCACAAAGCAGTGCTCATTCAGATACCAGTCAAGCTGCTCGCCCGTAGCATTGTCATACCAGGTCTCGTAATACTCAGGCTCTATCATACCGTCAGTCGCCCAGCAAAGCACGGGAGTCCCCGCAATAAGATATTCATACAGCGTATCGGGGTGACAGCCCGAAATATTCTTCACCGTATAACCGCCGCCGTGGGAGGATATGTAAGCATTAGCCGCCTTTTCAATGGCAGGAGAGAAGCAGCCGTAGCCCTTTGAAAACGGGTCTCCGATGAAATAATCAAAGAAGCTGTCCTTGTAGAACTTCCCGTCAACGGTACGGGGATTTCCCCAGGAGGTGGGGAGATAATTCCTTGCCATATCGGTTTTCTCAGCGTCAAAGCCGTAGTAATTCAGCAGTATTGTGAGAGCGGTTATCTCGCAGCCCACAGGCAGCTCGGGATTTTGCAGGATATTAGCCATATCGATGTAAACGCTGTTGCTGTCATATTCCTTTCGCTGCCTGCTTGTGATAATAGTCCTCGATGTTGTGGCAGCGGTCTCTTCATCTGTCTCGTCCGGTTCGTCAATGTCCGTATCCTCGGGAGCGTCCGTTTCGGGATTGACGGCGGCGGTCTCAGTCTCCTGCAGTTCCTCGGGAGGAGCCCACTGTTCAATATCGTGACCATAGCTCTGAGAAACGGTCTCCTCGGGAATGATGTCCGTCTCCCCGCGGCTGACAGGCAGCGTGTTGTCGGCGTCAATGACCTCCACATCACTTTCCTTTTTCACAAGCAGAAATATACTCACAGCAATAACAGCAGCAAAAAAAACTGTAACGCCAATCCTTGACCTTTGTGCCTTTGAAGATTTTTTGTTCATTTCAATGCTTCCTTTTCAGGGTACTTTTGTTTTATTATACCATATTTTTTTAGCTTTGTAAACAACAATTTCTATAATTATCAAAAATCATACCGAGTTAAATATGTTTATACTTTTCCGGGGGAATATAAAAAATATCATATTGACAAAATGGGGATAAAACGTTATAATCAAAGTAATGTAATCGTTGAACAGAATTTTCTGCAAATCATAATAAATTCATCAGCGACTTAACTTAAATGAAAGGCGGTATGAAAATGGCTCATATCAAATACAGTATGACAATATTCGAGACACTTTTCTGCAATGACTGGGAATATTCCAAAAATCCTCTTGGAACCGAATATTCCGACTCTCTTGACTGGCAAAAGGTGGATATTCCCCACGACTGGCTGATACATGATACCAAAAACCTCTATGAAACTTCCACAGGCTGGTACAGAAAGACCTTCACTCATAATGTTAAGGAGGGTATGCATACAGCCCTGCGCTTCGAGGGCGTATATATGGACAGCAGAGTATATGTTAACGGCGAGCTTGCAGGTGAGTGGAAATACGGCTATTCCACCTTTGAGTTTGATATAACCGACCTTCTGAAAGATGGCGAAAATCTTATCACTGTCCGCGTAGATTATCAGAGCCCCAATTCAAGATGGTATTCGGGCGCAGGAATTTACCGCAAAGTATGGCTCAAAACCTATCCCGACTGTCATATCCTCAGCGACGGAGTTTACATAAGCGCCGACACAGAGGGCAATGTTACCGTTACCGCCGAAACGGCCCGTCCCAAAGGAATGGCAGTCGCAGGACTTCAGATAAGAGAAACCATATTTGACGGCGATCAGGCTGTCTGCACAAGCACATATCCCTGCAATGCCTGTGACGATATGGCATTCCCCAAGCCTGTCCGCATAAAGGGCGCAAGCCTCGGCTCAAATACCGTGACCATGCAGATACCCGACCCCGTCCTCTGGGATATTGAAGCCCCCCATCTCTATTCCCTCACTACCGAGCTTGTAAAGGACGGCGAGGTAATTCATATCGTACATAACAAATTCGGACTTCGCAAGGCAGAGTTCACCTGCGACAAGGGCTTTTTCCTCAACGGCAGACACGTAAAGCTCCACGGCTGCTGCGAGCATCACGACTTAGGCGCACTGGGAGCTGCCGTAAACCGCTCTGCAATAAGAAGAAAGCTTAAAAAGCTTCGTGAAATGGGAATAAACGCTATCCGTACAAGCCATAATATGCCTGCCGTCGAGCTTATGGAGCTTTGCGACGAAATGGGCTTCCTTGTACTTGCCGAAGGCTTTGATATGTGGGAAAGAAGCAAGACGGACTATGACTATGCCCGTTTCTTCCCCGACTGGATAGAAAAGGACGCGGCTTCATGGGTAAGACGCGACAGAAATCACCCCTGCCTCATCGGCTGGAGCCTGGGAAATGAGATATACGACACCCACGCCGATGACCACGGTCAGGAGATAGCCTCCAAGCTCATGTACCTTGTCCGTCTCCACGACCCAAGAGCAAACGGCTATGTGACCATTGGCTCCAACTATATGCAGTGGGAGGGCGCACAGCGCTGTGCAGATATTGTTAAGCTTGCAGGCTATAACTATGCGGAGCGCCTTTATGACGAGCATCACAAGGCTCATCCCGACTGGATGATATACGGCTCCGAAACATCTTCCGTAGTCCAGAGCCGCGGAATATACCATTTCCCTTATTCCGAGCAGATACTCTGCGAGGACGATGAGCAGTGCTCCTCTCTCGGAAATTCCACACCCGGCTGGGCAGCAAAGAATACCGAAGCCTGCATAATCCCCGACCGTGACGCAGAGTTCTGCGCAGGACAGTTTATCTGGACAGGCTTTGACTACATAGGCGAACCTACCCCCTACAGCACCAAAAACAGCTATTTCGGACAGTACGATACCGCAGGCTATCCCAAGGACAGCGCATATATTTTCAGAGCCGAATGGACAGACTATAAAAAATCTCCTTTCGTTCACATTTTCCCCTACTGGGATTTCGGTGAGGGACAGCTTATTGACGTAAGAGTAACATCAAACGCTCCAAAGGTAGCTCTTTTCCTTAATGGTGAAAAGGTGGGCGAGAAGGATATCGACCATCTTCACGGCACCGAGCTTACCCTTGATACCACTCTTGAATACGTAAAGGGCGAGCTTCTTGCCATTGCCTATGACGAGTTTGGCAGCGAGATAGCAAGGGACGTTCAGCGTTCCTTCGGAGATACAGCAGAGCTTCGCATAACATCCGAAAATGATAACGTAAAAGCAGACGGCGAGGAGCTTATTTTCCTTGATATCGAAGCAGTTGACAGCGAGGGCAATTTTGTTGCCAACGCCAATAACCGCGCATTTGTGACCGTAGAGGGTGCAGGACGTCTTGTGGGACTTGACAACGGCGACTCAACGGATTACGAGCAGTACAAGGGCACATCACGCCGCCTTTTCTCGGGCAGACTTCTTGCAGTTATCGCTCCCAAGGAGGAGGCGGGAGAAATAACCGTAACCGTAAGCTCACCCTCACTTCCCGACAGCCGCATTACCCTCAGAACAGTTGAAGCGGGTGTAAAATTCGGCACAGCTTCTTCAAATGAGGAAAATACCCCCCGTGAATTTGACTGCACCGCAGGGGAGAATGACATTCCCGTGAGAAGGATAGAGCTTGTCAGCGACAGCCGCACCTTTACCCCCGACAGGCAGGAAATAACCTTCCAAACTGTGCTATATCCCGCAAATTCGACCTATGCAGGGGATATCGAGTATAAAGTGACCACCGCCCTCGGAATACCCTCCAACATTGCACAGATAGTTTCCTCCGAAAATGGCACCGTCACCGTAAAATGCATAGGAGACGGAGAATTTTACCTCAGAGCGCTCTGCAAAAACGGCACAGATAAATACCATATCCTCACCCAGTTCAGAATGACAGGCGAGGGACTTGGAGCAGCCTTCTTTGACCCATACGAATATGTCACCGCAGGACTGTATTCCGTATCCGGCGGCAGCGTTGCCAACGGAATTGAAAGGGGCGCGGCATTTGCCTCCGAAAAGAGCTGGTTCGGCTTTGAGAACGTGGACTTCGGAAAGCTTGGCAGCGACACTATCACCATCTCCTTCTTTGCAAACTGCACCACCCCCGTAAATATCCGTTTCTATGACGGCAGACCGGACGAAGGCGGCGAGCTTATCGGAGATTTCTCCTACTGGAAGCAGCCCATCTGGCTCACATATCAGAATGAGACCTTCAAGCTCACAAAGAAGCTCACAGGCGTTCACACTCTCGTTATGGAGTCCGATGACAGATACGATGTAGGCGGCTTTGTATTTGAAAAGCCCGTAAAGGAATTTGCGGAAATAAACGCAGTAGACCGCGATGAGATATACGGCGATAAATTCACCGTTGAGCCTGACGCAGTAACGGGTATCGGCAACAACGTAATGCTGAACTTCGGCGAATTTGACTTTACGGAAAAATCCCCCGCAAGAGTGGTAATAACAGGAAAGTCGGCGCTCCCCGTCAACAGTATCCACGTTATCTTCACAGGCGATACGGAAGCGAGAGTCCTTGCCGAGTTCAAGGGCGCAGCCGAATACACCCCCGAGAGCTTCGACCTTTCGGGAATAAGCGGAAAATGCAAGGTGTCCTTTGCGTTCCTTCCCGGCAGCGACTTTGATTTCAAGTCCTTCAGATTTGAGGCATAACTATGGATTTTCTGAACGAAGAAATGCTGAAATTTATCCCTGCCGTTATGTGCATAATAGTGCTTCTTATCGGCGGGGGAGTATACCTGCTGGTCAAGTGGATAAAGAAGAAATAAATGTGATGATATGTTTATTATAGCACAGATGTTTCTGAATGTCAAGTCCTTTTGGAAAATTTGTTCGAAATGACAATAAAAAATTTCTGCCTGTCCGCTGACAGGCAGAAGAGCAAGCCCCGGGAAACCTTCCTCCCGGGGCTTGCTTCATACTAATCTTTAATCAACCTATAGACAAATTCGACAGCTATAACGCAGCCACTCGTCGTCAAGCTCCCTTGCCGGGCGACAGCCCGCCTGCGGTCGCTTTCCTAGATTGGCAGCGTTCTATCTGCCGCCTTTGTCTACAGAACGATTAAAGATTAGTATCATTTATAATTCATTCCGTCATTTTAATAAATTCTTCTTCGGAGATTATTTTGATACCCAGCTCCTGCGCCTTCACAAGCTTGCTGCCTGCCTCCTCGCCCGCAAGAACGTAGTCCGTTTTCTTTGAAACAGAGCCGCTCGCCTTGCCGCCGAAGCTTTCGATGATCTTCTTAGCCTCGTCCCGCTTTAAGGTGGGGAGCGTTCCCGTCAGAACAAAGGTAAGCCCCGCAAAACGGTCGTCCTTCACCTCTTTTTTGTACTCCATCTTTACGCCCGCAGCTTTAAGACGGTTTATCAGATGAATGAAATGAGGCTCGGAAAACGCCTTGACCGCATTGCTGCTCATAACTCCGCCGAAGCCGTCTATCTCGGAAATATCCTCTTCGGTGGCGTTCATGATCCCGTCAATGCTGTCGAATTTGGCACAAAGAAGCTTTGCCGCCGCAGCGCCGATGTTGCGTATGCCCAGAGCGAATATGACCCTGTCCAGAGGAGCATTTTTCGACTCTTCAATGGCGTTAATAAGATTAGCCGCCGACTTTTCTCCCATTCGCTCAAGCCCCGCGATGTCCTCAGCTTTGAGGGAATAAATATCCGCCGCCGTTTCAATAAGCTTTTTGTCAAGGAGCGCCTTTATGACCGCAGGACCCATTCCGTCAATGTTCATAGCGCCCTTTGAGCAGAAATGAATGATATTTCTGTACTGCTGGGCGGGACATTCGGTGTTCGGGCATCTGAGAGCCGCCTCGTCCTCAAACCTCACCGCCGCCGTGCCGCAGACGGGACATACATCGGGGAGCCTGTAGGGAACAGAGCCTTCTTCATGTGCCACCGAGCGCAGCACCTCGGGAATTATCTCGCCTGCTTTCCGCACAAGGATAGTGTCGCCGATGCGGATATCCTTTTCGGAGATAAATTCCTGATTGTGAAGCACCGCCCTGCTCACAGAAGTGCCTGCCAGCTGGATAGGCTCGAAAACAGCGGTAGGGGTGATAGCCCCCGTCCTGCCCACATTGACCTCGATGGACAAAAGCTTAGTTTCCTTTTCCTCGGGAGGATATTTGTAAGCCGCCGCCCATTTGGGAAATTTCGAGGTAGCGCCCAGATTATCCCGAAGAGCAAAGCTGTCTATCTTGACCACAGCGCCGTCAATGTCATAAGGAAAGCTGTCGCGGCTGTTTCCGATACGGTCTATCTGCTCGGTAAGCTCCTCATTTGTTTTAACGGGCGTATCGTCGATAACGTGAAATCCGAGTTCCCTCAGAAGCTCAAGAGACTCTCGGTGAGAGGAAAGCTCCCTGCCCTCTATCTGCTGAATGTTGAAAATGAGAATGTCAAGCTTACGCTTGGCGGTTATTTTCGGGTCTTTCTGCCTAAGTGAGCCTGCGGCAGCATTACGGGGATTTTTAAATGGCTTTTCGCCGTCAAGCTCCTGCTGCTCCACAACCTCTTCAAAGGATTTTCTGGGCATATACACCTCGCCCCTCACCTCAAGAAAAGGGATATCCTCCCTGAGCTTTTTGGGAATAGAGCGTATAGTTTTAAGATTTGCGGTCACGTCCTCGCCCACAAATCCGTCGCCGCGGGTGGAACCTCTGGTAAATTCGCCGTTTGTGTATTCCAGTGAAACGGACAGACCATCAATTTTCGGCTCAACTGTGAAGAGGGGAGCCTCTCCCAGAGCCTCTCGGCACTTATCAGCAAATGAGCATATCTCCGTCTTTGAAAAAACGTCCTGGAGACTTCCCATCTGGACCGCGTGTGTCACCTTTTCAAAGGTGTTGAGAGCATAGCCGCCCACGTGCTTGGTGGGTGAGTCCTCCGTCACCAGCTGCGGATATTCAGCTTCGATCGCTTTCAGCTCGTTCATCAGGCTGTCATAGGTGAAATCGTCCACCGTAGGGTCATCAAGCACGTAATAGCTTATATTATGCTGCTCTATCTCTTTTCTGAGCTGCTGCGCCCTTGCTGACGCCGCTTCAAAATCAGGGTTCATAAAAATAACCGTCCTTTCGGGAAAAATTATTCCGTATCAATGCTGTCAAGCCCCAGACATCTGGACTTATCCACCATTATCCGCATAATGTTGTGCAGGGGACAAAGGCTGATATCGGGGCAGTTTCCGCCGTATTCGCCGTCAAGCGTCCAGGGGATATCCTCGTGGGCGTGGAAATGGAACTCCGATGACTTGAAATAATAGATGAACGGCGAGTCAAATTCGTGCTTTATAAGCGCCGCAAGTATCTGATTAAGCTCGATAAGAGTTGCAGGCTTCTTGATAAAAAGCCCCTCGAAAAGACCGTCATTCATACGGATATCCTTGCCCGCAAGACCCTTTATGCCGCCTACCGACAGGGAATTTGCCACCATTCCGTAAATAAAATCATCTGTGACCTTCTGACCGTTGCATTCAATGGTCAGGGTGTACTTGTGGCTCAGGTCGGATTTCTGCGCCGCTTCCTTGACCGCGCCGATAAGATAAGCGAGAGCACCGATGGAATTTTTTAGCTGCTGGTCCGTAGCGTAGCTCACCTCGGTAAATACGCCGAAAGCGGCAACATAGGTAAAATATCTGTCGTTGAAAGCGCCCACGTCCACAAACTCGGGGGTACCGTTCACAATAGTCCGTGCGGCATCGGGCATATATTTCGGAATACCGAGACTGGTGGCAAAATCATTCATTGTGCCTGCGGGGATAGTTCCCACAGGAACGTGATGACCGCCGTCGATCATTCCCTTTATCATTTCATTTGCGGTACCGTCACCGCCGCTGCAAACTACCAGGTCAAAATCCCCCCCGCGAGACCTGACGGTGTCATATGCGTCATTTCTTGCCTGGGTGGGTCGGGCAGTGACCTCATAGCCGCCCTTGGTGAAAATGTCGATAATTTCCGCAAGGTGTTCGTTTATCTGACCCTTGCCCGAGAGTGGATTATACACAAACAAAAGCTTTTTCATATATGAAAACTCCTTTATTAGTATTATTATCATCAATAAATAAAAGCAGCCGCCGAATGGGAAACAGGATAACATAACATTACCAATAACCCCTGTCAGCGGCTGCCCGAAAAATTATTTTATATCAAAGCACAGCCATAAATAAAACCGTTCCAAAGGGGAACACAAGCGGGATAATACTGATATCGCCCGAAAGTCCGCCTTCTTCAAGATATTCCTGAGGCTGAAGCTTCAGCTCGGTGTTCATCTCGTTTGAAACATTGACGGTGAAAAGACCGTTGTGGAGATTTAAGAACTCTCCGCAGGAAGCGTGAGCCATCTCGTCAAGCTCGGTAAGCTCCTCGCCCGCATAACGCGAAGCAAAGCCGAGATAAGCCTTTGCGGGAGCGTCAATAACGGTAGTGCAGGAGAAGGCACCGTCTATCTTCTGAACTGCTGCAAGCTCTGTCTTTATCTCCGAAAGCTTCTGAGGAGCCAGGGGAGTGAAATCGTCACCGATAAAGCGGATTATATTCTTGAAGAGCAGAGTTATGTATTCGGTAAGATATGCGCTGCGGCTGTCATCTGTGAAATGATAGAATTTTCTGATCAGCTCGTCGATCTTTGCAACGCTTCCGTTTCTGAAATCAACATCGCTGAGGCTGTTTTCGCTCTTATAGCTGTTAAGTGCGTCGGCAAAAGCGGCGTTAGTCATAGCTCCCGAATTAACAAGAGCCTGACCCAGCTGGAGATGAGCCGCACCCTGAGAGCTGAGAAGCTCCTCAACCTGATCGTGTGTCATAAAGCCCATATCACAGGCAATGTCGCCGATCCTCTTGTCAACACGCTGCTGCTCGGCATGGACCATATCCACCTGCTCAGCTGTCATATATCCTGCGTTGATGGCAAGCACGCCCAGTCTGGGACGGGTCTGCTTCTGGACTGCCAGAGCGTCCGCAAGCTGCTTGGTGTCAACAAGACCTTTATTTAAAAGATAGTTTCCGAAAAACTGGGTAAACATAAGTATTTCATTCCTTTCGCTCTTCTGCTGCGGAGATCACTTTGCAGCCTTGCTGATAAGAGCTTTTATCTGCTCCTCCGAGATAGGCTTCTGGAGAAAGTCAAATGCTCCTGCCTTTATAGCTTCCTTGAGATTTTCCTGAGTACCCACCGATGAAGCCATAACGACCTTAGCCTTAGGGTTTTCCGCAAGGATAGCCTTCAAAGCTTCAACTCCGTCCACCTTGGGCATAACGATATCCATAAGGGTGATATCGGGCTGATGCTCCTTGTATGCGGCGATAGCCTGCTCGCCGTCGGCTGCTTCAAAAACCTGAGTAACGCCCAGCTGATTAAGAGCGGTTTTGGTTTTCTTTCGTGCAAGGATCGAATCATCACAGATAAGAACCTTCATAGTTTCAACAGACATACCTTTATTACTCCTTAGTGTTATTAAATAAGCTTTAATGTTGTGTTATTGTATAAACAAAAATAACAAAATAACTCTATTTTTATTATATTTGCTAAAAGTTACAAAAATCAGACTTTGCTGTTAATTTTTAGTAACGTTTAAAAGATCAGAACAGTCCACTGATATTTCCGCTGCCGTCACAGTCGATCTTCATAGCCGCAGGAGCCTTGGGGAGACCGGGCATTATCATGATATCGCCTGTCAGAGCAACTGCGAAGCCTGCGCCTGCGGAAAGCTTAACGTCACGGACGGTGATGGAAAAGCCTTCGGGTCTGCCAAGCCTGGAAGCGTCATCTGAAAGGCTGTACTGAGTCTTTGCAACGCAAACGGGCGCATTTCCGAAGCCCAGCTTTTCGATCTCCGCAATAGCCTTTTCAGCCTGCGCGGTGAAGATAACGCCGTCTGCACGGTAAATTTCCTTTGCAATAACATCAAGCTTTTCCTTGATGGAAAGCTCTGTGTCGTAAAGAGGCTTGAAATCGGCAGGCTTTGTATCGATGGTCTCGCATACCTTCTTTGCAAGGTCAATGCCGCCCTCGCCGCCCTTTGCGAATATTTCGGTAAGTGAAACGGGAACTCCCATTTCGCCGCAGAGCTTCTCTACAGCAGCGATCTCTGCGTCTGTGTCGGTTCCGAAGCGGTTTATTGCAACAACAACGGGAAGCCCGAATTTGCGCATATTTTCAATATGAGTAACAAGGTTTATCATACCCTTTTCCAGAGCGGGAACGTTTTCCGCGGAAAGCTCAGCCTTGGGAACGCCGCCGTTATATTTAAGGGCGCGGATAGTAGCCACGATAACTGCGCAGTCGGGCTTAAAGCCTGCAAAGCGGCACTTTATGTCGCAGAATTTCTCTGCACCCAGGTCGGCGCCGAAGCCTGCCTCGGTAATGCAGTAATCGCCCAGCTTCAAAGCAAGCTTTGTTGCTCTTACGGAGTTGCAGCCGTGAGCGATGTTTGCGAAGGGACCGCCGTGCATCAAAACGGGATTATTTTCAAGGGTCTGGACCAGATTGGGCTTGAGAGCGTCCTTGAGAAGTGCGGTCATAGAACCTTCCGCACCAAGATCGCGTGCAAATACAGGCTCGCCTTTAAGGTCATATGCGATAAGTATGCTGCCCAGCCTCTTTTTCAGGTCGTCAAGGTCGGAGGCAAGGCAGAGTATAGCCATTACCTCGCTTGCAACGGTAATGCGGAAGCTGTCCTGACGGGGTATTCCGTTTATCTTTCCGCCCAGACCGATGACTACGTTTCTGAGGGCTCTGTCGTTCATATCCAGGCAGCGGTCTATCATTATCCTGCGCTGGTCTATCATCAGCTCGTTGCCCTGCTGCATATGGTTGTCAAGGAGAGCGCAGAGAAGGTTGTTTGCGGCTGTGATGGCGTGCATATCGCCCGTGAAGTGGAGATTGATGTCCTCCATGGGGACCACCTGAGCGTATCCGCCGCCTGCAGCGCCGCCCTTGATGCCGAAAACGGGGCCCAGAGAAGGCTCACGAAGCGCAAGAACAGCCTTCTTTCCGATCTTAGCCATAGCCTCGGTAAGACCTACCGAAACAGTAGTCTTTCCCTCGCCTGCGGGAGTGGGATTTATGGCGGTAACAAGGATAAGCTTTCCGTCGGGCTTATCCGCAGTATCGGCAAAAAGCTTTTCCGAAAGCTTTGCCTTGTAGTGACCGTAGGGCTCAACCTCATCCTCGGGTATTCCGAGAGAAGCGGCGATCTCGGTGATCTTTTTCATATGCGCCTGCTGCGCGATTTCGATATCTGAAAGCATAGTCGAACCTCCGGGAAAAATATTTATACTAATTATATCATATTTTTCCCCGTTTGACTACAGATGATGATAAATATTTTTTAATCTTTGTGTGAAATTTTAAAAACGTAATGTTAATTTCTGCCCGAATACCATTCCGTCAGCACCTTTTCGGCTTTTTTGCCGTGAATGCCAAAGCCGATGTCGTCCTTTATCCTTTCCTCCGGCATAAGGTTCGTCTCCCAGTCCCACCAGAAAAATCCCGCAAAATAGGGCTCGTCCCACATTGCTCTCAGAGCGCTTTCATAGAAATTCGCCTGCTCGTCCTCGTCCCGTGGAAATTCCTTGTGAACGAAATCCCAGGGCATAGCGGCGCAGCCTCTTGCGCTGCGGCAGCCTATTTCCATAAAAATTATCTTCTTGCCGAACTTGTCTGCGATTTTTTTAAGTCCCTTTTTGTGATACTCCCATGCCGCAGTCATTTCGTCCGCAGAAGCGCCGCCTTCCTTTTCAACAGGGTAATATGCTGATGTGCCGATGTAGTCCAGAGCGTCGAACCAGTTAACATTTTCCTCCTTGCCGTGATTTGCGTTGTACACCAGAGGACCGTGGTAAATTTCACGAACCTGCCTGATAAGCTCTCTCCAGAACTCCTCCTTGTGCTCGGTGCCTATCATCTCGCAGCCTATGCAGAGCATTTCACAGCCTGTATATTCGGCTATCTCGGCATAGTGGCAGATGAATGCGGTGTAGCAGGAGAACCATTCGTTCCAGTAGCTTTTCAGTCTGCCGTGTTCATCATAAACGGGAAACTCTCTTTCGGGGAAGGTGATGTTGGCTCTCCAGGTGCCGTCCTCGCAGTTGAGAATTGGCTTGAGACATACCTTTAGACCGCTTTCCTTGAGCTGCTTTATGGCAGTTTCTATCTCCCTGTCGGTGTCGGTGCGGCGGTAATCGAAGCCGAAGCGGGTGGAGGAAAATCTCTCCTGAGTAACGGCAAAGGCAAGAGCCGCCCAGTTGCCGCCCATAGCCGCCATAGCCTTTATGGACTCATTTGCCTTATCCGTTCCCAGCATTCCCTTATGGCTGTCCCAGCCGTATGTAAAGCCTTTTATTTCCATAGTATAAAACCGTCCTTTTGATTTTGTTGATGTAAATACATTTTAGCATTATCCGCAGCTTTATGATATAATAACATCTGCGTAAAAATTGTAAATTTCTATCCTGTCAGAAACAGATATCCTCCGTCTCTGCGCCTATGAGCCCAATTATATCCGAGGGTGCGGCTTCTATCTGGAGGCCTATTTTTCCGCCGCTGAAAATTACAGTATCAAGCGCCGAAACGTCCTTGTAAAATACAGTGGGGAACTGCTTTTTCATACCGATAGGGGAGCAGCCGCCGCGGATATATCCCGTAATGCCGTTTATCTCCTTCACGTGTATCATCTCAACGGATTTTTCGCCCACCGCTTTTGCTGCTTTTTTCAGGTCAAGCTCCTTCATTACGGGAATAACAAACACATAGAAATTACGCGAGGGATTGGAAGCGCCTCTCGTCACAAGGGTCTTGTACACCTTGATGGGGTCCTGCCCCGTAAGACGTGCCACGTTTTCGCCGTCAACCGCTTCTCCCTCATTGTGAGGATAGGTGTGGACCTCGTATTTTATCTTTGCCCTGTCAAGGATACGCATTGCATTTGTTTTTGTTTCTGCCATTTTATTTTCACCCCGAATAATAATTTTGCTTAGTTTTCATATAATTATATCATCCGCAAAGAGCATAAAAAATAATTCTTTCTGAATTTTGTATTGAGTTTTTGTGATAAATGACGAAAAAGCATTGACTAATCTGCTATAATATTTGCAAAAAAACTGTGAAAAATACCGTATTGTGCTCATAGTCCTTGATTTGATACGGGAATTGTGGTAAAATAAATATATTACTTATGTCATATCCCCGATTTTTCGGACAATTTTAATAATTAGGAGGATAATTTAATTTATGGATAAGGCACAGTTTACTTCAAAGATCAGCGAAAATCTTCTTGTGGACGGGAGAACGGATATAAAGCACGCTACTCCCCGTCAGCTTCACAATGCGGCTGCAAGAGCAGTTATGAGCGACATTATCCCTCTCTGGGACCGGACCGAGGAGAGACATAACGGAAAGCGCAGAGCATACTATCTTTCCGCAGAATTTCTTATGGGCAGAGCGGTTTTCAACAATCTCTACTGCGCAGGACTTCTTGACACCGCCAAGGAAATTTTCTCCGAAAACGGCATTGACATCTCCTGCCTTGAGGAGATCGAGGACGCTTCTCTCGGAAACGGTGGTCTGGGCAGACTGGCAGCCTGCTTCCTTGACTCCGCAGCAGCCTGCGATATCCCCTTAAACGGCTACGGTATCAGATATAAGTACGGTCTTTTCAAGCAGTCCATCGGCAACGGCTTCCAGCAGGAGTCCGCAGACCCATGGCTCGATTACGGCGACGCATGGAGCGTAAGAGCGGAAAATGACGCTGTTATCGTTGAATTTGCAGATCAGACCGTCAAGGCTGTACCCTATGATACACCCATCATCGGCTTTGACAGAAAGGCTGTGAACACTCTCCGTCTCTGGCAGGCTGAGAGCGTCAAGGGCTTTGATTTCTACAAATTCGACAATCAGGATTATATTGGCGCTTCCGAGAGCAGTGTTATGGCTGACGCTATAAACGATGTTCTCTATCCCAATGACAACACCGACAAGGGCAGACGTTTAAGACTCAAGCAGCAGTATTTCTTTGTTTCCGCTTCGATACAGGATATTATCCGCCGCTATAAGGCAAAGTACGGCGATGACTTCTCTCATTTTGCAGAGAGCTATGCTGTCCAGCTCAACGATACCCACCCCACCGTGGCTATCCCCGAGCTTATCAGGATATTTATGTTCAAGGAGGGACTTTCCTTCAAGGAAGCCTTTGACATTGCTCAGAAGACCTGCAATTACACCAACCACACCGTCCTCGGCGAGGCTCTGGAGAAGTGGAACATCGACCTTTTCAAGAGCGTTATTCCTACAGTATACGAAATTATCCTTATGATAAACGAGCATCTGAAAAAGTATCTCAGATCTATCGGTCAGACCG
>NZ_JBJERV010000045.1:0-9662 GCF_051882455.1 Huintestinicola sp.
AACTCGTGTATGCGTTAATAGCGCATCGAGGGTTCGAATCCCTCCTTCTCCGCCAAGAAAAACCACGTAAACAAGCCGTTTGCGTGGTTTTTTTGTTTTATTTTCCCGCACTTCCATATTCTTTCGGAAAAAACTCCGCAAAAAAGCGGTGGGATATTGCAGAGCCATCAAGCAATATCCCACCGCTTTATATTATGTAGATCGTAATATCAGGTAAACCGAATTACTGAGCCTGAGCAGCATTAAGCTCGTCAACAACTTCGGCAACGAGAACATCAAGTGCACCGGAAAGCTCTTCTCTTGTGGTAGCCCACTCAACGCCGTGGAGAGCAGCGTTAAGACCAACGCTCTTGTTTGCATTTGAGGTGGTGAGGCTCTCGATATCGCTGGACATACCGCCTGCAATATCAACAACAGGGTACTGACGTGCAAGGTCATTTATCTCATAACGATGAGCAATAACGTCCTCGGGCCACTGGTAGTCCTCGCGGCACTGCTTGTCATAAACTTCCTTAGCGCCGTCATCAAGGGCTGCAGCAAGTCCGCACTCAGCATACAGAGCAACACCGAGAGGATTTTGTGCGCCTCTGGTAAGGCAGAAGCCGTCAAGAACAGCGTCCTGCCAGGGGTGCTCAGCGTCGGGAGCATTGGGAACGGGAGCCATGCCGAGATTTTCGGGAGGTATCTTTGTGGACCAGGACTCGGGAGGATTCATAACAGCCCAGGAGCCTGTGATGTAGAACAGCTCTCTTCCTTCAGCCATGAACTGAGGCTGCTCAGACCAGTCGTAAAGTGACTTATCCATAACAAGACCCTTGTTGTAAAGGTCAAGCATATTGTTCATAGCCTTTTCTATCTTGACGCTCTGCATATTAACGACGATCTCGCCGTCCTTAGCTTCAATGAAGGCTTCTCCGCCGGAACGATAGAGAGCGAGCTCGGACCACCAGCCGTCAAGACCGCAGTTGTTGTCGGGGTCTGCTTCGATAAATGTCTGGAGCATATCAGCGAAGGTTTCCCAGTTCCATTCGCCTGCTTCATAAAGCTCCCAGGGATCGTCGAGACCGTATTCTTCAATTGTCTGCTTGTTGTAAAGTACAACGTTGTTTGCGGAAACGCCTGTAACAAATGCATAGTGCTTGCCGTTGAAGTTGTACTTATCCATAGCTACCGCAACATCGGACCAGAGATCGCTGCTTAGGTCAATGTAATCATCAACAGGCTGGAACATACCGTTGATAACGCCCTTGGGAAGACATTCTTCATCACGGGGGAAGAAGTCAACGCCTGTACCGCCCAGTACGTGTGTACTCAGGTCGGAGTAACGAGTTTCCCAGGTGGTGGGTATCCATTCAACGCGGCAGTCATATTTATCCTGGAACATACTGAGCTGTACGGGGAGAGATTCGCCCTCAACGGGGTTGATATCCCAGTGGCTGAGGAACTTGATGGTCTTGCTTTCGAGGGTCTCGTCGCGGAGCAGAGAAGCAGCGCCGCTTATAGCTTCCACGTCCTCGCTTGCCATGGTGACGGTAGTGGTCTCACCTGTGGTCGTTGCAGCGGTGGTTGCAGCGGCAGATGTCTCACTGCCCGACTCAGCGCCGCCTCCGCAGGCGGTAAGTCCGAGAGCGAAAGTAAGTGCGGATATACCTGCTACCGATCTTTTAAAGTTTTTCATAATAATACCTCCATAATAATTTTATTTAAAGCTTTTAATTTTTTTATTCCTGAGAGTTCACAGCCTCGACCATTCCGTCAAAAGCAGGCTTTCTGCTGAGATCGTCATTGAATATAAGGGGTTTGTCGGAAGCCTTCCAGGAGAGTGAGTCCGAAAGACCCCACAAAGTAACGCTTGTTATGGGAATGCCTTCATTTTTAAGTCCGATGAGCCTTTCCATAAAGCTCCTGTAATAATCGCCCTGGACCTTTTCGTAGTCTCCCGCTTTATTAGTACCGATGTCAAGCTCGGTAACGTGTATCTCAACTCCAAGCTCGTTTGAGTATTTTTTCAGAGCCGCCATATACAGCGCCTGACTTATATCCGTATTGATATGGCTCTGCATTCCGATGCCGTCAATGTTGCCCGCTTCTGCAACAGGCTTCAGAAATTCAAGGATATCCTTCTGCTTTTTGGGCATATAGCAGTTGTAGTCATTATAGAAAAGCTTCACGTTTTCGGGAGCATATTTTCTTGCAAACTCAAATGCCTTGCTTATGTAATCCTCGCCTATGGTCTGATACCAGAGGCTTTTTCTTATGCCGCCGCCGTCATCAATGGCTTCGTTCACCACGTCCCAGGCGCTCACAAGTCCGGGATAATTTTCCTCCGTCCATTCCATAACGCTTCTGATGTAGTTCTCCATACGCTTGAGCATCAGCTCGCGGTCAGCAAGCTCGCCGCCCACAGTGTAGTCCTTGTAGAATATCCAGTCGGGGGTCTGGGAATGCCATACCAGCGTGTGACCTCTGACGGTCATACCGTTATCCCTTGCGAAATCCAGCTCATTTTTCATGCTTGTAAATCTGAGAGCGGGACATTCCATATATTTTTCCTTGTCCGCGACCGTCCTGTTATGGTCAAATATCGCTTCGGGCTTCATATTATTCTCAAGGGTAATGCTGTTGAACTGCGCCTTGACCAGCTCGCTGTACTCGGTTTTTTCGACAACGGTGGGGGATATTGCCACACCTATGCGGAATATATCGCCGTAAGCCTCTTTCAGAGAAGGATAATCAGAAGTATCGGCAAAGGCTATTCCTTCCGCCTCTGCGTAATATTTGTATTCACCCTTGACCTTTACCGAAAGATCGTCTGCGTAAATATCCTCAAGGTTGTCGCTTTCGATGTATATCAGGATATTTTCCGCATTTGAGGGAACGGAAAAGGTGCCGTTTCCCGATGTGTATGCGTCATCGGAGGTGTTTACGCTGAATATCATATTATAGCTTGTGTTGCCGCAGACCGTAAACTGGACCGAAACTCTTACCGAGGGATTTGCGCTTTTAAACGACCCCGAGACCTCAATATCGTTTCCGCGGAAAAGCTCAGCATTGAAGTCTGCGCCGTTCCAGGCTTCCTGACGGTTGTAAATTTTCAGCGCCTTGCCGTCCGAAGCCGCCTCATCGTCCACTAATTTAAGAAGAGCGCTGCCTCTTTTCGTGCAGGCAGGTTCAAAGCCCGAGAATTTTTCTGATATTTCGGGAATGTCGTTTTTGGGCGTTTCAGCCGAGAGAAGAACTTCCGATATCTGTGCAGCCGAGCTTTCATCAGCTGTATCGGCTGTATTTTCGCCTGTGCTTTCCGAGCTTCCGCAGGCTGAGAAAAACAGGATACAAGCAGCAGCTGCCGCGCCGATCTTTTTGATATCCAAGTATCATCACCTCCGTTTTTTACTGCATTATATTTTGCTGTTTGTTTCTATCTTTTTCTGTATTATAACATACGAAGAATAGGTAAAGCAATACAATTATTGCTTTTATGTTGACCAATAATTGTGCATAATGTCCTTTAGGTATCTGACTATCAGAAAAATTGATTAGTATAAAAGGTTTAATATCGCAAAATGTGTATAGCAAAGCACAATATTCGGCAGGAAAATCAGACAAAAATAATATATAATTATATCATCGATTATTCTTGCAATACATAATCAGGTAATATCCGTCTGAGCTTTTCACCGAAGGGAGCTGAAATGAAAATTTTAAAATAAAAAAGCTGCTGAACATATCCGACCCGATAAATCGTCGGAAGTTCAGCAGCTTTTTTTATTTGTAGATTTTCCGCCCTCTGATATCGTCTATCCCCGATTTGCGGTAGTAGTAGGTGTTTATAACATCACGCCACTGTATGCTGTTTTGCAGCTGCATTTCAAAGCGCCTCTCCGCTTCACGGTAATACTCGGGGGGCAGCTTGTCCTTGAGAGCCCTCCAGCGCAAAAGAAGCTCCTCAGCTTTTTGGGCTCCTTCAAAATGGCTGTCGTAAATGTGCTGTATCAGGGTCTTTCCGCTTTTAAGCATATAGGTGTAGGGGAGATGATGAAAAAACAGAAGCAGCTCCTCGGGACAGGTGGAAGGATCTTCATACATCTCCTCATTATGAGGAGCATACTGTGCAGTATAGCCCGTTCCCGTGGCTTTTGTCCTGTCTGCGCCCATACCGTCTCTGTCGGAGTAATGATAAGTTCCCCAGGGGGAATACTCATACCCGTCAACGTCCACACCGTAATGATAATGAGGCGTGACCATCCAGCCCACTCCCAGAGGCGAGGTGTAGCTTTCGTAAATGTCACGGGAAGCCATCAGCATTTCGCATATGGCATCTGCCGTCTCCATATCGGCAGTAACAGCCACCCTGACCCATTCCAACGCTATCTCTTCCGCCGAAAGCGATGGGTCAAAAACAAGCCTGCCGTATCCGTAAAGATTAGCCCCCGCAAGAGGATCGCCCGTCCAGCAGCGGTCGCTGCCCACATTTGAAACTCCTGCCGCACCGAGGATATGCCTGCTTACAAAGGAGCCCTCACTGTCGTGATAGGTGTCAAAATCCAGACATTCCTTCCACATGGGAACAAGATAGCAAAGGTCTTTCTGCTGTCCCGTGTATTCCTGAGTTATCTGAAATTCGCACAGACAGTTTGTATGGGGCATTGCCCCGAAAAGCGGCGAGACCGCTTCACGTATCTGAAAATCCATAGGTCCGTTTTTTATCTGGATAAAAACGTTGTCCGAAAATTTTCCGTCCAGCGGCATAAAGCAGTCATAAGCCGCCTTTGCCCTGTCTGTAGACCTGTCTCTCCAGTCAACGTGGCAGTCATACACAAAGCACCGCCATATCACATTTCCGCCGAAGGGCTTCAAGGCAGCCGCAAGCATATCAGCACCCTCAGCGTGATCTCTGCCGTAGGTATGGGGACCGGGGCGGTTTTCCGAATCGGCTTTTACCAGAAATCCGCCGAAGCCGGGAATGTGCCTGTAAATATTCTCCGCCGCAGACTTCCACCAGCTTATTACTCTCTCGTCCAGAGGGTCAGCAGTCGTCAGCCCGTCAATTTCCATAGGAGCGGCAAAATTAACGCTCAGATACAGCTTTATCCCGTAGTCTGCGAATGTGTCCGCAATTTTTGCAATGTCGGGAAGAAATTCTTCGGTAATAAAAAATGTCTCGGTCATATGCACATTAACGTTATTTATGCATATGGCATTTATCCCCACCGATGACAAAAGCCTTGCGTAATCGGTGAGCCTTTTCATATCCGAAACGGGTCTGCCCTTCTCATAGAAAATGGAAGCTCCCGAATAACCCCTCTCCACCGAACCGTCGGCATTATCCCACTGATCTATCATTCTCAGGGTATAGCAGGGCTTCTCGGTAATGTTAAGACTCTCTGGGGGATATCCTCCCGAAGCGAGGATAAGAAAACGAAATACCCCGTAAAGAACGCCGTTTTCATCGCCGCCCTCCACAGCAACGCATTCGTCCGAGACCGAAATGCTGTATCCCTCCGCGCCTAAGCTGTCCTTTATTCGGAGGATAAAGCACCCCTCCGAAAAGGGCTTGTCTGTCCTTACGGGGATTTTCCCCGTAAGCCGTTCGTAAGCAGTCTCAAGCTCCCGCACGGCAGAATTTATCACCCTGCCGCCGCAAAGAATGCAAAGCCTCGAAAGGTATTTCTCCGTCCATTTCATCGAGCCGTCCTTGCCGTAAGCAAGCCAGCAGTCATAAAGCATATCCATAGCATTTTACCTCGCAGATAACCGTAAGCCTTCCTCGCTGTCACTGCCGTCATTTCTGACGATGTACTCTTTTCCGTCAACGGAAAGGACGTATTCGCCCTTAAAGCCGCAAAGCTCAAAGCAGCCGTTATCATCGGTCACAGCGGAGTATTCCGTAGACCATTCCTTTTTGATAAGCCCCGAAAGCATATCATAGGCAGGCTTGGGGGAGCCGTCCCTTCTGAGGATACCGCTTGGAGCATTGAGCCAGCCGCCGTCGGTAAAGTCCCAGCCCGTCACCGCCTCCACAAGAGGGTGAGCAAATAAAATGCGGTACATTTCCTCAAGCTCTTTTTTCTGCCTCTCTTCATATTCGGGCAGGGACTCCCAGCTTTCGGGGTTAAAATCATTAAGGTCAACTATCTCGGGTGGCATAAGCTTTCCCGAAATGATAGTATTCTCGGTAAAATGGATAGGCAGCCCGAACCGCTCAAAGCGGTGAAGCACACTCTCAAGCTTTTCGGCGCCCCAGTACCCCTGATGCTGATGGGACTGAATGCCGATAGCGTCAATGGGAATGCCTGCCTCAAGACATTCTTCAATTACCCGGGCATAATTCTCCGATGTGTTAAAATCATTTATAAGCAGCACTGCATTCGGGTCGGCAGCCTTTGCAGCCGCAAATACCGACTTGATAAGAGGTATCCTTCCGTAATGCCTGCAAAGCCTTGTAACAGCATTGTCATACCTGTCAAAATCGGGCATAATGACCGTTTCATTGATAACGTCCCAAAGCGTGACCTTACCCTTGAATGCGCTCACCTCACGGGTAATGCGGTCCAGCTGTCTCTGCATTATCTCCTCATCGCTGTACTTTAAAAGCCAGTCAGCGCATACCGTATGCCAGCAAAGGGGGTGACCCTTTACCTTTGCCCCGTCCTTTGTGAGACGGTCAACGCATTTCATCATCCGGTCCTGTCTTACATCGCCCTCGGAAGGCTCGTACTGTCCCCAGTAAAAGGGGAGTGTGCCGTAGTTAAAAAGCTCCTCCCACCGCTTGGCACGGGGAGCGAAACGCTCCTTTTTCTCCTCGGTGTCGGCGTTTGTGTGTTCCATAACGTCAAATGCGCCCCAGCCGAATAAAAAGCTGTGGTTTTTAAGCTTAATTCTCACCTGCTTACCCGAAGCAGGCTTACCGTCATTTCCTGTGATAACGATCTTTTTTCTTGCCTTGCGGTGTTCGTAGTTTTCCATAGTAAAAGTCTCCTTACCGAAGAATTATCTTGTTCAGAAATTCCGAAATATCCTCAAATTCCTTTTTCCGTGCATCTGCCGAGAAGCCGTGATCCTCACCCTCGTAGAGGATAAGCTCAGCGTTTTTAAAGCTTTCCGCAGCTTTTTTTGCATAGCTTACGTTCACCACCCTGTCCGATGTGCCGTGCATTATCAGAACGGGAGCGGAATATTCACCGACCTTTTCAAAAACGTCATAACGGGGAACGCCATCATAATATTTCCTTGAAATGACGTGCCCCATAAATTCAAAAGGCTCGGTCATTTCTGAGGGGTCTCTGCGAAGCCACTGCTCGGGGATACAGAAGGCAGGATATAAAAGCATAGTCCCCGTGATATCACATCTTTGCGCAGCAGTGAGAGCCGAGACAAAACCGCCCTGACTTTCGCCGTATAAAAATAGCTTTTCGGGCGCAGCATTTTCCTTAACATATTCAATAACAGCGTTCAGGTCGGCAATTTCCGAAGAAATGCTCATATCGGTACCGCTGCCCACGCTTTTAGAATTTGCACCGCCGCCGCAGAAATCGAAGGCATATGCCCTGAAACCTCTTTCCGCAAGAGAATTTGCAATATCCGAAGTATTTTCGGAGGACTGATTATATCCGTGACTGAGTATCACAGCGCATTTATTATCCATATTTTCGGGAAAAAATTCCCTCACAAATATGCCGTCACCAATAAAATATTCCTTTGAAGAAGCCTTCCCCGTGATATGTATCACAAAGGGCGACAGGGGCAGTCCCGTACTGCTGAAAAGGTCGGGATCTGCGGGGTCGTTTTCATAAGCATACCTGAGAAGCAGTGGAATATCCTCACCATCGTATTCAAGTATGATGCCATTTTCGGAGAGCTCTGCCCTCGGACGAATTATTTTGCCGTCAAAGGAAACTATCTCAAAATGCTTTGGCGTATCATTTTTCATTCTCACAGACCTGTTGTCCGTAAATGAAAGCAGTATTTCGCCGCACTTTTCCATAATGGCAGACAGCGGAAAAATATCCTCGGGAACAAATTCGTCCTTATAAATAAGCCTTTCCGCACAAAGAGCCAGCCGCCTTCCCACATCGCGCTTGTTAATGGGGTGAAGGTCGTTTGACTCGCCTATGTCTATAGTCACCGCCATAGCAGTTCCGGGAATATCAAGACACTTTCTCTGCTGCTCCCTGAGCCTTGCCCAGGATAATTCGGGAACGCATTTTACGGGGTCGTCGAAATTGCAAAGCTGAGTAAAGATAACGGGGATATCATATCCGCAGCGTTCCCTGTACATCTGCACAAAGCGCTTAAAAAGCTCATAATATCTGTCGGGCTCTTTGTCATTTGACTCGCCCTGATACCAGATAAGCCCCTTGAATTTAATGTTAAAAGCGGGAGCGGTCAGTGCCCCGTACATGGAAAGAGGCAGCCCCTGAAAGAACACATCCGGCTCAAGATATTCACCCTTTGCCGCCACAGCATATTCCCATTCACCCGAAAGGTCAATGAGCCTATCACCCGACCCCAGATAGTATATTTTGCCCTCAACAAATCCGCCCCTGCCCTGTCTTACCTCCAGGCGGATATGCAGAATATTTTCTCCCCTGTGCAGAACCCCCTCGGGAACGGGATAGATCCTCGGCGGATACATATAGCCTGTTGACCCCACCGAAACGCCGTTAACAAACACCTCGTCAGCGTCTATCATTGCGCCCAGAATAAGCACTGCCTCCGACATATCCATATCATCGGGAATATAAAAGCTTTTTCTGAACCATACCCGTCCGCAAAAGCCCGAAAGCTCGGGGTCATCTCTGAAATAGAAGGGGATATGACATTTTGAGTATTCGTGAGGAGCAGTAAAAATGTCCCCCGAAACTGTGTCCTTTTTCTCAAGCTCGGCGCACCATTTTTCGTACTTTACCCTGTCCGCCTCGGCAGTATTTTTTTCATAATCGGGAACAGTGCAGCGGGCAAGGAAATCCTCATATCCCCCAAGCTCCATAAGCATCTCATAAGGCATTCTCGCCTCAACGGGAGAGCCGCCTGCCGACGTATTTACAAGCCCCACAGGAACACCCAGCTTTTGCGAAAGCTTTTCGGCAAAATAAAATCCTGCCGCGCTCATTTCCATAAGATCATCGCCCTCGGCACACTTCCACTCGCCGCCCTGAAAATCGTCATACTCCTCATTTTTTCCGAAGCAGCACATCACGGGCACACGAAATTCCCTGATAAACCGGCTGCCCTTGGGGATAACAGGGTCTAAGGGGTCAATGGTGCGGCATATAGGCAGCTCCATATTTGACTGACCGCTTATGTGATAAAGCTCCCCGAAAAGCACATCGGAAAATGCGATATCCTCACCGCCGCAGGAAAATGTCAGAGTGTAGCTTTCATATGACGGGGGATAGGGAGGAATGACCAGCTCAAAAACATCACTGCCGCAGGCAGCCGCGGAAAAAATGCTTTCATTTCCGCGGGAGTCGGATATTTTCAGTTCAACAGAAGAGCCTTCGGGAGCCCTGCCGCGAACGCAGTTTTCCTGTCCGCTCTGTAATATCATATGGTCGCCGAAAAAGCGCATAACCGTAAATTTTTCGCTCATAACCCTCACAGCTCCGCAAGCTCGCTCATCTGCTCCCTAACAGCAGGATAAACCTTGTCATAAAGCCTGA
>NZ_JBJERV010000046.1:0-2820 GCF_051882455.1 Huintestinicola sp.
TGTGGCGTCTCTGATTAAATCAATTTCAACTCACACACCCCACACGGGGTGCGACTTATCAGCTATTTGGTATGCATTAGATAATGTAGATTTCAACTCACACACCCCACACGGGGTGCGACACAATGAAGAGGGAGGACCCTGTAAACGTTGAGACAATTTCAACTCACACACCCCACACGGGGTGCGACCATTTACCTGTTTGCCAGTCAAATTGTATGATTTATTTCAACTCACACACCCCACACGGGGTGCGACTTGCAGTGGAACCTGTCATTAAATCAGATTCCTCAGATTTCAACTCACACACCCCACACGGGGTGCGACAACCTGAACCTCCTACACCACCCACACCAATTATGGATTTCAACTCACACACCCCACACGGGGTGCGACATCTTTGGCGAAGTGATTATAAAGGTAAAAATGATTTCAACTCACACACCCCACACGGGGTGCGACAGCTGTTTAATAGATTTGTTGCAATGCATAAAAATTTCAACTCACACACCCCACACGGGGTGCGACAGCTGTTTAATAGATTTGTTGCAATGCATAAAAATTTCAACTCACACACCCCACACGGGGTGCGACTTGTACTTTTTAAAATCATCATCATTTACTGTTTCATTTCAACTCACACACCCCACACGGGGTGCGACACATAGTTTCCAAACTCTGCTACAATTACTTGGGATTTCAACTCACACACCCCACACGGGGTGCGACATGAAACATCAGACATTAGCTGGCAGACATTATAGGATTTCAACTCACACACCCCACACGGGGTGCGACCCTGAACCTCCTACACCACCCACACCAATTATGGATTTCAACTCACACACCCCACACGGGGTGCGACGCCACATCAATTGTGGAAATATCTGAGAATAGAAAATTTCAACTCACACACCCCACACGGGGTGCGACTTGTTAAATTAGCTTAATTTAAAAATTATGAATGATTTCAACTCACACACCCCACACGGGGTGCGACTCTGTAGATTTTAACAACCCTGAAGAGGTAAAGAATTTCAACTCACACACCCCACACGGGGTGCGACTTTAATTTTGATACTTGCTCCATTCTTATCGATGCATTTCAACTCACACACCCCACACGGGGTGCGACTATGATAAATCAAAAAAGAGTCCCTGCAAAGCAAATTTCAACTCACACACCCCACACGGGGTGCGACCATAATTATATCACATTTATATTTATTTGTAAATATTTCAACTCACACACCCCACACGGGGTGCGACATTGTTTTTTGCAAAGCTAAAATGGCTTTGCCAATTTCAACTCACACACCCCACACGGGGTGCGACATCACTATCATCTTCTTCCCAATCTGTCATTTTTATTTCAACTCACACACCCCACACGGGGTGCGACATAATGGTTCCTGTTTGATTGGAATAGTATTAACATTTCAACTCACACACCCCACACGGGGTGCGACGGCTCTGAAAGTTATGGAGCAAGATTGGCAAAAATTTCAACTCACACACCCCACACGGGGTGCGACATTACATCAATCTGGCTATATGGCACGGTACCGATTTCAACTCACACACCCCACACGGGGTGCGACAATTTGGACGATAAAAAAGGCCAGGCAAGAATAAATTTCAACTCACACACCCCACACGGGGTGCGACTTATGTGCCCTCAGATTTGCATTATAAGAAAATAATTTCAACTCACACACCCCACACGGGGTGCGACTATCCAAGCTCTCCTTGCTACTTGCATACGAATTATTTCAACTCACACACCCCACACGGGGTGCGACTATTGTCGTTGTTTTCTTCTTCTCCTTCTTCTTCTATTTCAACTCACACACCCCACACGGGGTGCGACCTCTAATTTTGCTATTTGACTATCATAATATTTTATTTCAACTCACACACCCCACACGGGGTGCGACGGGGAAGAAAATAAAGATTTAGATAAATTTGCTATTTCAACTCACACACCCCACACGGGGTGCGACAAGTTTCCTTAGTGTCTTTTATCAAATTATCAAAATTTCAACTCACACACCCCACACGGGGTGCGACCATTTACCTGCTTACCAGTTAAATTATATGATTTATTTCAACTCACACACCCCACACGGGGTGCGACGGCTTTGCCATAAGTCATCATTGCTTCACGTGGAATTTCAACTCACACACCCCACACGGGGTGCGACTTCATTCACCTTTAAAACTATATCCCCATCAGGTTATTTCAACTCACACACCCCACACGGGGTGCGACTGCAAGAAATCAAACTACAGAATTTTCAAAAATGAATTTCAACTCACACACCCCACACGGGGTGCGACATTATCATAATTGTGGCGTCTCTGATTAAATCAATTTCAACTCACACACCCCACACGGGGTGCGACATGAGGAAGAAGAAAATGCAGAGTAAAAAGAAAATTTCAACTCACACACCCCACACGGGGTGCGACCCTGTCAAAATTAAAGTGTCGTGTGGGCTCTTGTAATTTCAACTCACACACCCCACACGGGGTGCGACAAACTGGGGGGACAGAGAGCAAATGGACGGAGTAAATTTCAACTCACACACCCCACACGGGGTGCGACTTTGGTTTGCTAAAATTAAATATGCTCCTTGTGATTTCAACTCACACACCCCACACGGGGTGCGACAGCGTCAAAAGTTCCCTCAATTGGAATATCTAATTTCAACTCACACACCCCACACGGGGTGCGACATATAACCCTGACAAAGGAAAGCCCACAAATAGTATTTCAACTCACACACCCCACACGGGGTGCGACCGGGAATTATAATA